>NZ_LZML01000165.1:0-548 GCF_001665695.1 Nocardia sp. 852002-51101_SCH5132738
TGGTCGAACACCGAGTGCAACAAGGTCCGCACCCATGGCCACGACGATTTCGGGGTTATCGACATCAGATTCACCGTGTAATGGGTTCGGCACCGCTGCCAGGCAGCTCCGGGCAATGTGGCTCCGATCGCGGCGACCAGCCCGGCGTGGGCGTCGGAGGTGACCAGGCTGACTCCGGACAGGCCGCGGGCGACCAGGTCGCGGAAGAACGCGAGCCAGCCCGCGCCGTCCTCGCCGCTGGTGACCTGGATGCCCAGGATTTCACGGTAGCCATCGGCGTTGACACCGGTGGCGACCAGAGCGTGCACGTTGACCACGCGCCCGTTCTCGCGGACTTTCAACACCAGAGCGTCGGCAGCCACGAACGTGTACGGGCCTTGATCGAGGGGGCGGGTGCGGAACGCCTCGACCTGAGCGTCGAGCTCGGCCGCCATGACCGACACCTGGGACTTGGAAAGCTTTGTCACACCCAGGGATTCGACGAGCTTCTCCATCCGGCGAGTCGACACCCCGAGCAGGTAGCAGGTCGCCACCACCGAGGTCAGGGC
>NZ_LZML01000166.1:0-6440 GCF_001665695.1 Nocardia sp. 852002-51101_SCH5132738
CCACCCTCGATTACCTCGGATTCTATTCGAATCATTCGAATAGAATTCCCCTCAGAAATCAATATGGAATTCAGCCTTTCGAATTCGGAATTCGAAAATGGCTGAATTCCATATTGATTTCTGAGGGGAATTCTATTCGAATGATTCGAGATAGAATCCGAGGTAATCGAGGGTGGTGTCGATGAATTTATGTCCGAGGATTTCCGATTTGTACGCGATGTCGAGGACATTTCTATCGGCGAATTCATAATACGCCACAGCCGCGTATGCCTCGCGCAAATCGGAAGGAATCAACGGCTTTCCGTCTCCGTCTTGGAATGCCTTTTTCGATGCGAGTCCGATTTCTTTATTGTACTTCGCCGAAAATTGTTTGTTGTCGATATTCTGATCGACTTTGCTCCGCAATTCTTCGAGTGCCTGGAGCACGGTGTCGCGGTCTCCCAGGATGGGGATCACGTAGGACATGTCGGCCCGCCCAGGGTCGCGGGTCTTGGCCTGGCCGCTGAACACCACCTCATACTTGCTGCCCTCTACCGGCGTGAACTGGCCCCGGAGTGCCACCTCTACAGGGCGCCGGCCTGTCAGGGCGCACAGGGCCGCGATGGCCTTGGGGTTGGACCAGCGTTCGAACATGACCTCTCCGAGCAACACCAGCGCGGTGTTGACAAATTCGTCAGGGTCCAGGGGCCGCACGTCGCGGTGCTTGGCTTTGCGGGCCTCGGCCTGGTGCTTGTCGTACTCTTCCTTGCGAGCAGGAGAGTACCGCATATACTTCGACGCTTCCGAGAATTCGCCGAATTTCTCCGCGAGGGCGTGGCGGTAGGCGGCGACCAGGTTCCGGTTGGTCAGAACCGAGTATTTCTGGCCGTCCGCCTTCTTGCGGTTGTAGATAAAGGACAGCTCGGACATTGCGACCATTCGCAGCTGATTCGGCGGCATATCCGTGACCCGTTCGACAAATTCCGCAATGCGCTGCTCTTCCGCTTTCGACAGCTGGGCCATGTCCATCCTCCTGTGTTCGCGTCGCCAACTTCCCCAAGTATAACCGTAAAGGTGGGGTAGCGCTAGATTACGGGGCGCGATTCATGAGATCTGCGGCGGCTATTACAACGAAGGCCGGGAAGCGAAACCGCTTCCCGGCCTTGGCGTTTGGTCACTACTCCCGTTATTTACAGGGCGTGTTCCCTGATGTTTCCGAGCGTTTTCACTTGACGCTCTGCGGGCTGATGGCCTGCAGGGCCATGGCCAGTTTCGATGGGTCGATCATCGCGGTTCGCAGTTCACTCACGCTCGGGTTCTCCTCGCCGGTCAGGGCTTGGATGAACCTTGGTGTGGCGTAGTCGGCGCTCCAGTTCAAGGCGGCGACATACACGTCTGGCGGTGGGCCGATGGTGATCAATTGCGGGTCGGCCAGGCTGCCGTTCGGCTGAGCGCAGGTGATCGACAGTCGTACGCGGTCGAATTCGTCCGGCCACACCGACCCGGGGCCGGGGTTGGCTACTTCGACGGCTCGCTCCAGTGCGGTCCGGAGGTTCGGGCAGATGAATCGATCGGGGGACAGGCCTGGGCTGGGGGTGAATTCCACCAGGCAGGGGCCCGATTCGAGGGTGATGTCCATTTCGCTCCTATGGGGTTGCGATGATGGGAGGAGCGGGTCGGGGGCGGTAGCTGCGCCCCCGACCCGCGCTGTTCTATTTCGCGGTGAGCGTCAGCCCGAGGGCGGCGTAGATCGCTTTGAGGTCGTCGCGGATCTCCTCGAACCCGAGCAAGGTCTCCGAGCCCCAGATGGTGGTGCGCCAGTGCTCATCGCACGCCTGGCATCCGGTTGCCTCGCACAGGGGGGCGAGTTCGGGAGTGCTTGTGCCCCAGCCTGATTCCTCGGCAAAAGAGACCAGGGACTTGATGGTGTCGTGCGAACCGTGGTAGATGCTGTCGATCACGTGGTTGTCGCTGGTGTGGCGGGCAACGATCGCGTCGTCCAGCTGCGAATCGGTGGCCGAATCCTCGAGTTTCAGTTCGGTCAGCAGTTCCTCGGACGCGTCGAAAGTGGTGATCACCGGTGTTTCCTCTCTGGTTGTGGGTTGGTGATGAGGAGAAGTGTTGTACAGGGCACCGACACGTTGGCCGGCCTTCTGGAGCCCGCGGCTTATCGGGCGCCGCTTCGGGCGGCCTGGTGGTGTGCGGCGCGCTGGACCTGGCGCAGGTGAGCGTTGAACGCGCCCATCACTTCGAGGTCGCCATAGTCCTTGCAGGACCATCGTCCGCAGCTGCACTTGCCGTTGACGATCTCGGCGGTTTCGAGGCATTCGCCGTCGCCAGTGTCGGTGCATTGCTCACACTGCGGGTCCTCGCACCACATCTCCAGGGAATGCGCGCGGCGGTCGATCAGCGGATCGTCGTGCAGCGATGGCAGATCCGGGGCGGCCGGGGCCGCGGGGGTGGGCGTGTTGCGGTGTCGGGTCAGCAGTTTGCGCAGGTTCATTGGTTGTCCTCTCGCTCGGTCTCGGTATTTGCCTGAGCCTGTGAAATGTCTTGCGTCTCTTCGGCGGCCAGCAGTTCCAGCAGATCGGTGGGTTCTGGAGCCGTTTCCGGGGTCAGCTGGATCGGGGGAACGGCCACCGTGCGGCTGTCCTCGTCGACGTCCAGCACGATCGGGATATTGCCGTTGAGGCTGTATCCCGGCGGCTGCACGGTGGCCAGGAGCATGCTGCCGAACAGGCCGTGGAAGACCACGCGCTCCCCGGCCCGGAATGGGCTCTGTGTGGCCTTCTGGGCGCCATTCACGGCCGTTGTGGTCATCGGGTCGCCTGCGGCTGCGGGAGGCCCTGAGCGGCTGCTTCCTCGGCGGTCCGGTCGATCACACCGCCCGCGGCCAGGATCTCGGCCACCTCGGTGACGGTCGCGGGGCGGTGTTCGGCCAGAGCGGTGAACAACCACGCGATATCCGGATCGGCGAGCGCGGCCAGGCCCTCGGCGAAGATGCTCAGGTGCAGTTCGGGGCCGTCTTTGGCCCACGCCGGATATCCCTGGATGTGGCGTGCATTGCCGCGGGGCTCGGGCAGCTCGCGCAGCGAGAACGCCCAGATCACGTCATCGTCTGTGACGCGCTCGATTTCGATGGTCGGGCTCGATACCCACGACGGCGCGGTGGCCGGGGTTGCCCACAGGGTGAAGCCGATTCGGCCGGCGGTGGTGGTCAATGTGTCTCCCAGAACTCGGTTTCCAACTCCTGGATGGTGGCCAGGACGTCGGCGGGGATCGGTGGAATGGTCTCGGTAGCGGGGTCCTCCTCCATCGAGAGAGCGACGACGCCGCGCCAGTACTCGGCCTCGGGCTGGTGGTAGCCGATGGCGCGCAGGATGTGGTCGGCCAGCTCGTTGGCCGCGTAGCGCGGGCGGCCGGTGATGCTCTCGAAGCCGAAATCGTCGCTGAACCAGGCGCGCAGGCGGCCCATGCCCTGTGACGAGCAGTTGCGGATGTGGCCGGCCGCGGCGACGCCGACTCGGGGGTTGTGGTCGACCTCCAGGCCGTGGGCGTGCAGCACCACCAGGTAGGGATCGGTGCTCATCGCCTCAGCCTTTCGTGGAACAGCCGGGCGTCTTTGATGTCGTCGGAGCGACGGAAGTACCCGATCGGGTCGTCGACGGCGCGCACGCTCCAGCCGCATTTCCAGCAGCTGACCTCGTTGCCGTGGTCGTCGAGTTCCACTCGGCAGTTCGGGCATTCGTTCAGGGCGGCCATCACAGATCCGCCTCCATGGCCATACGGTCCACCGCGCGGAGCTGGGCCATGATCACCAGATCGTCGTGCTGGGCGGGGTCGTCGGGGTCGGGAATGTTGGCGTTCTGGTCGAGGGGCCCGGTGTATCCGGCGTGGCGCCAGGCTCCGGTGCGCTGCCAGCGCAGGCAGCCCTCGGCGGTATCGCAGCCGAACAGCTTCTGTTGCTGCTCGGTCATCGGCGCGATCGGCAGCAACGGCGGCGGCGGAGCCGCGCGGAATGCGCGCATCTCGGCCTTCATATCGGCTAGATCGGTCATGGGGTTATGCCTTCCTGGTTCCGAATTCGATCTGGATGTCAGCTGGCCGATCCGGTGAGGTCGATGGCGACGTGACCGCGTGTGTCGACCTCCACCGAGCCCAGCTGGCCCGAGATCGCCACCTCGGCGTCGTCGGCGATGATTCGCACGGTCGACCCTGTCGGGACGCTCGCGTGGGCGACCAGCGCGCCGGTGCCCGTGATTCGGCCGGTGCGGTGAGAGCCGTTGATTGTGCCGCTGACCATGCCGATGTTGCCGCTGCCGCCGATATTGCCTGCGATGACCGTTCCGCCCTGGATGTTCACTCCGGGGACCGAGGACGGGAGCGGAGCGAGAGTGTGGATGGCGGTGATCCGGAGGCGGCGGCCCTCGGCGGAGATGGTGGCCGAGTCGATCGTGGCGCGGGCGTCGTCGTCGCCGGTGGCGGGGGTCAGCGACACCACAGCGGTGGTGGTGGCCGGGTCGGTGCCGACGATGACGCGGGTAGCGGTGGGCAGACTCAGCACCAGCACGGCGGGGCCGGCGGTGTCGTGTTCGATCGTGCGGGGGGTGTTGTCGCTCATGAGTTCGGGTCTTCCTGGGTGGCGCCGAATCCGACTGGATCGGTGCAGGGGCAGCGGATGGCGGGTTCGACGGGCGCGCCGTCGGGGCCGAGTTTCCAGCCGTCGCCGCCGCATTGTGGGCAGTTCGGGGTGGGGTTCCGGCGGGCGGTCGGTGAGTCGAACAGCGGTTCGCCGGGGTCGGCGGGTTTCTTCGGTCGTCGTCCCATCAGTGCTCCGGTGTGCTGAACTGGATATCGGTGGGGGGCATCGGTTTTCGTTCTCCTCCTCGTTCCGATTGAACAGACTTCATCGTAACACGATTTAACGACTAATCGTGTTATCGTTTTATCGTGAACACTCGTGATCGGGGCGGCTGCTACCCGCCTCGGCAGACAGAGAAGGTGGTTTGTCGTGCTGGTCGTCAACGCTGAGCGGAACAAATCGGGGGCCGAACAGGTCGTGGTCGATGCGCTGGTGAATTCGTCGCTGCCGGGTATCGCGGTCAGCGGCTGCTACATCCCGCATCGGCGGGGCAAGGGCGCGGGGGAGGCCGACCTGCTGGTCGTGACCCCGCATTCCTGCACGGTGGTGGAGGTGAAGGGCCTGCGGGAGCGGGTCTCGGGTGAGTTGTCGTGCCCAGCGAATTCGCGCTGGTCGCTGCCTGGTGTGGTCGGGGATCCGGTGCATGTGCGCACCGGGGACACCAACCCGCTGGACCAGGTGAGCGAGCGTCTCTACGACTTGAAGAAGCTGGTGGAGGGCTTGGGCGGGGATCAGTTCATTTCCGGCCTGGTGGCCGTGGTGCCGCTGCCCGGATTCCCGGTCACCTTGAATTCCGGTGCCTTGCCGACCGGGCGGGACGTGCAGCTGGCCACCCCCGATGTGGATGTGGCGCCGTGGTTCGACGGTGGCCCGCATCGGCGCGCGGCGGTGTGGACTGCCGAGCTGGTGGCGCAGATGCTGGCTGAGTTGCGGGTGACCGGTTTCAGCGAGGGCGAGCTGGTGGGGCTCGGGTTCCCGGGCACCGCCGAGCCGATCACGCCAGTAGCCGCCACCAGTGGCCCGGCTGGTGGCCCGACCAAGCGGGATTGGGTTCCGACGGGCGAGATCCCGGACAACCCGACCATGGCCATGGTCACCGATGTGTCGTGGCCGCAGGCCGGTGTCATGCGTCCGGCGCAGCCGCATCGGCGCTCGAGGGCGCGGCAGACCGCAGCGACGGTGGCGGCTATCGCGGTGGTCGGGTCGGTGCTGTGGTTCGCGGTCGACAACGATCACTCCGATTCGAGCCACCACAGCACCGGCACGGGCACATCGGCCGCCGATCCGGCCGCGCCCGCTCCGGCTGTCGCACCGCCGCCGCCGCCGCCGGCCCCGGCTCCGGCTCCGGCTCCGGCTCCGGCTCCGGCACATGATGGCGGGCCGCTGTCGACGTTCCCGATGGGGGATCCGTCGACGATCTGCTATCCATTCCAGGCAAATTGCAACTGAGACCGCCAGAGGGAATCCGATGAGCGACCAGACCCCCGACGACCGCGACTATGAGGCGATCGCCGCTGATGCCTTCGAGCGGCGTCTGGTGGCCCTGCGTGAGGCCGTCATCGCGTGGGCCCTGCATCGGGAGGTGCCTGTCCAGCTCGAGACCGTCCACGGCGTCGAGAACCTGAGAATGACCCGTGTGACCCTGACTCGTGGTGGGCGCGTGGTGCATGTCGAGTTGTATCCCGCGGCGGCCGGGGACACTGGGCTTGTCTGGGACGGCGCGAATGTGGCCGTCACCGACGACGCGACCGGTATGCGGATGAGCAGTTTCGACGCGATGCCGACCGCCGCCGCCCTCAAGGGCCTGCTGACCGGACTG
>NZ_LZML01000167.1:0-26428 GCF_001665695.1 Nocardia sp. 852002-51101_SCH5132738
TGGCGTCGGTGGGAGCGGGGCCGTGAGCGGGATGGTCACGGGCGGTGTCGTGCTGGGCTCGAGTGCTGCCGGTGGCGCTGAGGGACTCGGTGCCGGGTCGCCGGGCGCGGGCGCGGGTTGCGTCTGCGAAGGTGCGGGAGCTGGGCTCTCGGGTGCGGGTGCGGGTGCGGGTGCAGACGGCGATTGCGGCGTGGATGCGGATGGCGACGGCGGCGTGGGTGCAGACGGCGAGTGCGGCGTGGGTGTGCCGGGGGCAGTGGCCGAGTCCGGTGCCTGATCGGGTGTCGAGGGCTCCGGCTCGGAAGGCAGTGGGGCGGTGGGGCTTTGGTGTGATTGCGGCCGGTCGCCGTCCGGGCTTGCGGGAGCGCTGGGGCGCGGTCCGCCGGGGTCGGCTTGTGCCGGGGGTTCGGGCAGGGCCGGGACCGCGGTGCCCGCGGCGGAGTAGGCCGGTTTGTAGATCATGTTCATCGTCAGAATCGCCTCTTGACGCATGACCTCCTGGGCGATGCGCGCATCGATCACATGCGCGGCCTCGAGCACCCGGGCGATGGCGCCCACCGGTCCGGAATCGCCCGGCGGCGGTACCGCCATTTTGACAGCTTCCGCGGCTCCGGCGACCGCCCCGAGCCGAGCACCGACCTCACCGAAGACAGCGGCCAACTCGTCGACGGAGGCGGCGAAGCTGTGCGCGCTCGCGGCGGCGGCCTCGGCGGCCGGGCCCTGCCATCCGGCGTGATCCATGATTCGTTCGGCCTGCGATCGGGTGGCGGGCATGGATCCGGTCAGCGTGGCGGCCGCCTCCAACCAGATCAGCGAGGCCTGCAGAATCTCACCGGCCTCGATCTTCTCGGTTCCGGTGTGGATCTGCTCATGCGTCATCGACTCGAAATGTTCCATGGCGCTGATGTATTGGGGGTCGGTGTGCGAAGCGGCCGGCCCGTAACGGAATTCGGCACTCATCGCGACAGTCCGGAGGAGATCGCCCGCAGCGCGGCCGCATGCGCGGAATCGGCCTCCTCGTAGAGCCCGGCGCTGGTCAGGAAGGCCTCTTTCATGCGGTAGGCGGCGGCAATGTACTGGTCGAGCAGTTCGGCCGCATCGCGCGCCTTACGGCCGAAGCCGGCCTGCAGCTGCTGCGCGGAGAAGAAGCCTCCGAAGCCGCTGAGCTGCGACACCGAATCGAGGCGCTGCTGTAGTTCCCGAAGCCGGTCGGCCTGCTGCTGATAGATCTCCGCGCACCCACGCGCGGCCGCAGGATCGAAGGTGACGGTTCCCCCACGCGCGGCCTGCAGGAAACGGGTGATATCGGCCTGGCTGGTCTCGATCGTCATGCGCACCCCTGAGATCGGTCGGTCCGATCAGCCTAATGGGGAACGCCCGAAGGCGGCAGCGGAGCATTACCACGTAGGGCTCCCCATTGGGCTGTAATCACACAGCCCGATGAGGGATGGCCGAGGCGGCTTCCCGGTGAGGCTGCAGGTCGACCCAGCTTACTGGTTCCGGCGATGTCCGGTCAGCCCGAGTTGCCCGAATCCGTGCATGCCACAGTCATCGCGGAATGCGTTTTTGCAGATGAGCGCCGATCTGCTGCCGGCTCGCGGGCACGATGTGGACTTCGTCGCCCGCCTTGATGAGATAGCGCCCGTCGTCGGCGACGTCGATCCAGGTGTAGTACAGCGGTGGGGGTGGTGTGGCCCGGTCCAATCCGGATTCGATGCGGATATGTCCCTCGGCGGTATGCGGTTTCAGCAGCAGGCGGCGTATGCGCGGCGCCGGCGGCGAGGTCGGCCGTGGGCAGTCGTCGTCGCGCACCGCTTCGCTCGGCGCCGAGCGTGCGGGTTCGCCTCCGGCCGGGCACTCGGGCAGCAGGGCGGCGATGCGGGCGCCCAGTTTGGCGGTGTGACCGATCGACAAGCGGATGGATCCGCCGAATCCGGGTGTGCGTCCCGGTTCCTGGATCGCGAGTACGGCGTGGTCGTAGATCGCCGCCGCCACCGCCCGGATTTCGGTTCCCGCGCTGTGCGCGCCCCCGATCGCGACCACGCGGGTGTGCGGCGCGGCGAGGATGCGCAGACAGGCGGACAGGTCGGGGTCCGCGCCGAGCGGCAGCCGTACCTCGAGGGTCTTGCGCAAGGTGGCCGCCTCGTCCTCGGTGCGGGGTGACTCGAGAATGCGAAGCGGGAAGGGATGGCGATCGAGGTCGGTCTCGCGCCAGATGTGCGCGAACTCGTCCGGTGTGAATGTCCAACTCACGCCGAATTACACCCTCCACCGATCGTCACGAGCCTCAACGTAGCGTAGCCGCGCACCCGGCGGGCGGCCAGCCGATCTTGTTCGGAATTCGGTTAACACCGGTGAGCGGGGCCGGTATATCGAGACAACGCCGTGGTGACCGCCTGTGCATCGCGGCATGCCGGATACGTGATCACCGGTATTCCGAAACGTCGACACTTCAGATATATCGTTACGAACTCTGCGAGCGACCGCTGGGCAGGCGCACGGTCCGCGATGACAGGAGACCTGGTGCACGAATCCGAAGCGAGCCTTGCCGAAGCCGCGGAGGCGGGCGGGAAGGCGGCCGGGCTGCGTCGGTTGCGCGATGCGGCGTTGCCGGTGCCGGATTGGCTGGTCGTCGAGCCGTCGCTGTTCGAGCACATGCCGTCCGAGATCGTCGCGGCGGCAGGGGATTTCGTGGTCGCCACCGACCTCGACGAGGCGCTGATCCGCGGCGCCCGGCTGCGCGCGAGCATCATGACCGCCACACCTCCGGATGCTCTCGTCGGCGCGATGGACGAGGTGTGGCGGCGTCTCGGCCGTGGTCCGGTGGCGGTCCGGTCGTCTGCGGCAGTGGAGGACGGAACCACGTATTCGTTTGCCGGGCAATTCGATTCGTTCCTGAACGTCTCCGGCGCCGAGGCGATCGCCTCGGTGGTGACGGCCTGCTGGGCCTCGGCGTTGTCGCCGCGGGTGATCACCTACTGTTTCGCGCACGGACTGGCGCTTCCGGAGATGCCGGCGGTCATCGTGCAACGCCTGATCGCGGCGGAGGCCAGCGGTGTGCTGTTCACCTGCGATCCGAGCACCGGCGCTACGGACCGGATGCTGATCAGTGCCGTCTACGGACTGGGCGAAGGGCTGGTCTCCGGTGCGGTGGACGCCGATACCTATGTCGCGGACAAGTTTTCGGGCGAAGTCATCGATACGACCTTGGGAGAGAAGGCGACTCGCTACCGACCCGACGGCGACCAGGGCTGCATCGCGGTGGAGGTCGATCCCGCGCTGCGTTCACGACCGGCGCTCACTCCGGATCAGGTGACCCGGCTGATCGAGGTCGGCCGTCGGATCGAGAGCTCGACCGGCGCCCCGCAGGACGTCGAATGGGCCTTCGATGCGGAAGGCCGGCTCTGGGTGCTGCAGGCACGCCCGGTGACCACCGCGGTCGGAGATTCGTTGCGCGGCGCCGGGGAGGCGGTGCCGGACGGCGACCTGCGAATCTGGGACAACTCCAACATCATCGAGAGTTTCAGCGGGATCACCTCACCGCTCACCTTCACCACCGCGGCCGATATCTACGGCCGGGTGTATCGCGGATACGCCGAATCCCTGGGCGTGCCGCGGGCGCAGGTTGCGCAGACCGACAGCTGGACTCCGGTGCTGCTCGGCTACTTCCACGGCCGCGTCTACTACAACCTGCTGCACTGGTACCGGATGGTCGGCATCGCGCCCGGCTATCCGCTCAACCGCCGTGTCCTCGAGGCCGCGCTCGGCGTGGCCGAACCACTGCCCGACGACATCGCTAAGACGCTGCGCCCGTTCACTTTCGGCAATCCGGTGCGGCGAGTGCTGTCCCGGACGCGCACCACCGCGATCTATCTGCGCCGCATCGCCGGGATCGACGCCATGATGCGGCGGTTCCTCGACGATTTCTACCGCGTCTACGACGATTTCGAATCCCATGACGACAGCGCCGACACCGGCGCCCAGGCCTACGCCCGCTATCGCGAACTCGATCGGGAGCTGGTGCACCGCTGGGGTCCGATGATGGTTCTGGACGCGATGCTGCTGACCCTCACCGGCCTGCTGTACGTGCTCACCCGGCTATTCCTGCCGAAGGCGCCGGAGTGGTTCCTCTACGCCGTCGCGGGGCCCGGGGCCGACGTCGAATCCGCCGAGCCGGCCCGCGCGATGTCCGCCCTCGCCGCCACCGTCCGCGAGAACGCCGAACTGCGCAAACTACTGGAAAGCACTGCCCCGGAAGGTGTGTACGACGCGCTGGTGACGGCGGGCCACGACGAATTCCGGGCGCGCGTCGACGAATACATCGACCGCTACGGCTATCGCAGCCTCGACGAACTGAAGCTCGAGACGCCGGATCTGCGGGAGGATCCGTCGGGCCTGTTCGTCATGGTGCTGGCGGCGCTACCGGAACAGCAGGACCGCGCCGCCGACGACGCGCAACGATATCTCGATGCGCACCTGCGTGGTTGGCGCCGTGCGATCTATGAACGCTTGCGGCGCAAGGTGGCTCGCTGTGCCGCGCATCGGGAGAGTCTGCGCTTCTGCCGTACCCGCGCCTTCGGCATGGTCAAGCGAACAATCCGAATCATGGGACGAGACCTGTTGCGGCGCAATATCATCGACGAATTCTCCGATGTGTTCTACCTGACGCTGCCGCAACTGCGCAGCTGCTACGAGGGCGGCGAGACGGCCGGTCTGCGCGCGGTGGTCGCCGCCCGCAAACAGCAGCGCGCCGCCGACGCGCGCCTGGTCGCGCCGGCCCGCTTCGTCACCCATGGCGGTGGTTTCGGTCCGGCCGAACTCGCGGCGGTCGGCTGGGTGCCGATCACCGACACTCCGGCGGCGACCGCGGGCGCGGTCTTCACCGGGACGCCGTCAGGCGGCGGTATCGGGACGGGACCGGCGGTGGTGGTCGACGAACCGCGCGATGTGGCGGGCGGTGTGCTCGTCACCTATCGAACCGATCCGGGCTGGGTGGCGGTGTTGCCGTCGGCGACCGCACTGGTCGTCGAGCGCGGCAGCCCGCTCACCCATGTCGCCATCGTCGCGCGCGAGCTCGGCGTGCCGACGGTGGTGCAGATTCCGGGCGTCACCAGATCCGTTCGTACCGGTATGCCGTTGCGGGTCGACGGCAGCAGTGGAACCGTCACCGTGCTCGATGAAGGGGAGGCAAGCGATGCCCAGTGAACTGCCGACGACCGGCGACGACCAGGAATTGGTGCGCGGCTGGCTGGTGAATCCCGCCACCGCCACCGGCATCCACCTCGCCGACGAAGCGGACGGCTGGCAGTTCCGCAGCTACGCGGAGCTCGCCGAGCTGACCTGGTCGGTCGCGGGCCGGCTGCGCGAACGGGGGCTCGCGGGCGATGACGAGGCCGGCGTCTGCGTCGTCATGCCGACCGGATTCCCCTGTGTCGCCGCGTTTTACGCCGTCTGGGCCTGCGGCGGGGTGTTCACGCCCATCGCGCCGCCGATGTTCGCCGATGTGGAGCAGTATGTCGCGCATGTCGCGGCGATACTCGACCAAGCCGCGCCCCGCGTGGTCGTCACCTCGGTGGAGCTGGAAGCGCTGGTCCGGCAGGCGATGACCGCGGCCGGGCGCGCCGACGAACCGGTCGTCGTGGCCGAAACCGGGACGCCCGCCGAACGGACGCTCGCGCCCGTGGCCGAGACGGCACTGCTGCAATTCACCTCCGGGTCGACCGGAACCCCGCGCGGGGTGCGCGTGTCGTGGCACAACCTGGCCAACAACATCCGGATGATCAGCCGGCTGATCGACTGGCGGCCCGGCGAGGCGATGGTCTCCTGGCTGCCGCTCTACCACGATATGGGCCTCGTCGGCGCATTCCTCACCACGGTCGCCAATCAGGGGGACCTGTATCTGATGCGGCCCGATCAGTTCGTGCGCGATCCCGCGCGCTGGCTGCGGGCGATGGCGCACGCCCAGCATTCGCCGTCGCCGTCGTTCGCCCTCGGCTATGTCGCACACCGCGTTTCCCCGGACGACATCGCCGATCTGGACCTGTCCGGATGGCGGACCCTCGCGGTCGGTTCCGAACCGGTCGAAGTCGAGGATCTGCGGTCGTTCGCCGAACTCACCGGCGCGCGCGGCTTTTCCGCCCGGGCCTACACCCTCGCCTACGGTCTGGCCGAGGCCACGCTGATGGTCACCTCCTCGGCGCGTGACCGGCCGCTGACGGCCTTGCGCCTCGATACGGCGACCCTGCGGCCCGGTGAGCGGGTGCGAGTCGTCGCGGAGGTCGCACTCGCCGACGATCGGTGGGTGAGCGGCCCGGGCTGGATCACCGGCCTCGGCTTCTCCACTCCCGAATCCACCGTCGTGGTCGTGGACGAGGACGGCCGCGAACTGCCCGACGGGGTGCTCGGGGAGATGGTGGTGATCGGCGATTCGGTCGCACTCGGCTATACCGACGGCACTGGCGGCGCAACACGCATCACCGACGGCCGGCTCTACACCGGCGACGCCGGATTCCGGTATCACGACGAGGTATTCGTGCTGGGCCGGATGGGCACGAGCCTGAAGGTCCGGGGACGTTCGGTGTTCATGGAGGACATCGAATCGCGGGTGGCCCGCGAAACCGGTATCACCAAGGGCAAGCTCGCGGCGGTCTCGCTGACCGGCGGCGCCACACCCGGCATCGTGCTGTTCGCCGAAACCGCGCCGGGGGAGTGGATTGCCCGAGCCCGGACCGTGGTGCGGGGCGAACTGGGGCCCGCGGGCACCGTGGGCGTCGTCACCGGACCGCGTGGCTTCATCCGCCGCACCTCGAGCGGCAAACCGCGCCGCCGCCACATGTGGCAGCTGTATACCGAGGGGCGTTTGGCGGGCGCCACCGAACATCCCGCCACCGACACCACCACGGCGGGTCTGTCCACCGAGCCCGCGCTGCCGCTCGATCGTGCCGAGCGGCTGCTGGCCGCCGCACTGGAAACGGTCTCGATCCCGCCGAATTCCGCCGCTCTGTTCGAGGGGTCGCTGGCGGAGGGGTTCGGCAACGAGGGTTCCGATATCGACTTCCTGATCGTGGCACCCGGTGCCGAGGAGATGCCGACGCTACCGACCGTGGTGTTCGCCGACGGCCGTCGCATCGAGATCCGCACCCGGTCCGAGGCGCAACTGCGGGCGCAACTCGCGCGGGTGGCCGGTGCGGACGGCGCCGGTGACCTCGACGAGGACGTGCTGAACCGGTGTCAGCGGTTCCGGAACGCGACGGTGGTGCGGTCGAGCGCGGCCGTGGATCTGGACGGGTTGTCGGCGCTGCTGCCCGCCGGCACCTTCGCGGCGACCGTGTCCGACTGGTGGGCTCGGCGCAGCCGGCACGCGCTGTGGTTCGCGGTCGCGTTGCACGCGATGGGCGCCGACGCGGAAGCCGACGGGTGGGCCCGCGACGGCCTGCTCCAAGCCGTCAAATCGTGGGGCGCGACGCGCGGGGAAACCTATATCGAGACGAAATGGCTTCCGCGACAGCTCGATCGAATAGCCTCGGTCGATCCGGGCGCCGCCGAGCTGATCGACGCCTACCGTGGTCTTCCGGACACCGCGACACTCGACGAGCTGCTCGCACTGGCTCGGCGATTCGGCATCGCGGACGTCGCCGATGATCCCGACCGGATTCTGCTGGCCCGGATCGACGGCGTGACCACCTGGCCTATCGGGGACCGGATCCATGTCCTGCGCGACGACACCGATGTCTTCGCGCTCTCGGCTCGCGGTGCCGCGGCCTGGCGTGCCGTCGTCGCCCGCAAATCGGTCGCCGACATCCTGCGCCGGTCGCCGATCGGGACCGAACTCGCCGAATTCGTCCGCCTGGGCTTCGTCGGACTGGCTCTGCGCGGCGGCGAGATACTGCGTCCCGCGCTCGCCATGTGCAAACCGCTACGCCCCGTCACGCCGATTCCGTCCACGCGGATGCCCGCGCTCGGACTCGCCGGCGGCGGCGCGGACGGGGATATCGCGACCCTGTCACCGCTGCCGGCCCGGCGCTTCGTCGCCTGTGCGATGGAGGTGGTCTGGTCGAACGTGGTCCTGGAGAACGCGCGCGAGGATCTGATGGGCGCGGTCAAGGCGGGCCAGGGTGCGGTTGCCGATATCGCGGCGCATCGCACGATCGCCATGTGTGTGCGAATGGTGCTGTCCACCTACGGTATTCACCCGCTACCCGCGGACGTCGCGCCCGGTCCGACGCTGACCGCGCTGGTGCCGGATGCGGGATCGCTGCGGGAGCTGGTCGACCGCGCGTCGGCACTGCGCTTCTCCGCGGTCCTCGGATCGGGTGCGAGCGGCCTGGACGAGCTGGCCGTGCTGGACGAACTCGCTGCGGCCGTGCGAGAGATCGCCGGTGGCACGCAGTTCCCGGCGTCGTTCGATTCGCGGGAGCAATGGCGGCGCACCCTCGACATCAGCTACGACTGGCTGCGCCCGGCCGCCTACCTCGACACCGAACTGCCCCTCGACGAGGCCCGCGACCTGCTCGGCTCGGGCGGGCAGCAACCCCACCAGCACGACGGAGGACAGTGATGACGAATGTGGACAGCCCAGTGGCGGAACGGGTTCGCCGACTCGTCGTCGCGATGGCGCCGGCGCCGCCCGCCGAACCGGGTGACCGGTTGCGGCTGATCGAGGATCTCGGCTTCGACTCGCTGCGCTTGATGGAGCTGACGCTGGTCCTCGAACAGGCCTTCGACCTACCGCGCTACCGCCCCGAACAGCTGGCCGGCGTGCGCCGCATCGGGGACGTGGTGACCCTGATCGAGGG
The DNA here is from genome assembly GCF_001665695.1 of Nocardia sp. 852002-51101_SCH5132738. NCBI lineage: Bacteria > Bacillati > Actinomycetota > Actinomycetes > Mycobacteriales > Nocardiaceae > Nocardia > Nocardia sp. 852002-51101_SCH5132738. The sequence goes on from NZ_LZML01000167.1 coordinate 8,796, forward strand.
GGTGGGATTGTGACCGGCCACGACGCCGTACTGGTGACCGGCGCGGGCGGCCTGGTCGGCGCCGAGGTGGTGGCGCGCCTCGGTGCGGCGGGGCGGCCCGTTGTCGGTGTGCTGCACAGCACTTCGCGGATCGTCGGCAACGACGGTTCGCAGCTGGACGGCATCGAGACGGTGCGCGGCGATATCCGGCGGCTGGGGTTCGGCCTGTCCCGGCACGACGCCGCCGAACTCGGTTCCCGCGTCGGCATGATCGTGCACGCCGCCGCGACCACCGCTTTCGATGCCACCGCCGGCGACTACGAGGAACTGAACGTGCGCGGCACCGCGCACGCGATCGAGCTGGCGCTGCGCTGGGACGTGCCGCTGGTGTACGTGAGCACCGCCTATGTCTGCGGGATGCGGACCGGTGTCGTCGCCGAGGCGGAACTCGACGTCGGGCAAGCGTTCGGAAACGGCTACGAGGACAGTAAGTTCCGCGCCGAACGTCAGGTGCGTTGCACACCGGGACTGCGCTGGGCGGTCGTGCGCCCCGGTGTCGTCACCGGCGCCGCCGGCACCGGCGTGATCCGTGACTACAAGAACCTCTACACGGTGGTGAAGTTGATCGTCGAGGGCAAACTGCGTTCGCTGCCCGGCCGCTACGACGCCACGATCGCACTCGCCCCGGTCGACTTCGTCGCCGATGTGATCACCGCCGCCGCCACCGACTTCGAATCCGCTGTGGGACAGACCTTTCACGCCGTCGGCGCCGATGCGCTGTCGCTGCGCGATATTTCGGACGTCCTCGCCGAATATCCGTCCTTCCACGTCGCGACCTTCGTTCCCGAAGCCACCTTCTCGGTGGACGACCTGGAACCGCTGGAACGTGAATACTTCCAGCGCATCGGCGCGCTCTATACGAGCTACTTCGCCCGCCGCCCGCTGTTCGACACCACCGCGACCCACGCTCTGCTCGGACGGGATTGTCCCGCGACCGGCAAGCCGTATCTGCGAGTGCTCCTGGACCACTGCCTGGAGAGCGGCTACCTCGGCGATCCGCTGCCCTCGGTACCGGATGTGCTGGCGCGCTTCACCTCGGGCGCGAAGGCGGGAGGCAGCCGATGAACCTGGCGCAACTGCTGGCGGCGTCGACACCGCTGCCGGACAAGGCGGCCGCCTATGCCGAGGACACCTACGTCCAGGAGACCGTCGACCACCTCGGTGCGGCCGGACTCGACGCGGCCGAATTCTCCCGCCGATACTCACTGCTGCTGCTGAAACCGGACGCGATCGTGGCCCGGGCGGTCGAACCGACCCTGCAGTGGTTGCGGGACAACGACTTCCGTGTCGTGTCGTCCCGTATCTGCGTGGTCGACCGGCATCTGGTGCGCGCGCTGTGGTATTTCGCGTGGAATATCGCCTCGCCGGAGCGGCGGCGACTGGCCGATCTGCTGACCGAGATTTCCGACGCGCTGGTCCTCGTCGTCTCCGGCGAACCGGAGGCGCTGCCGACCTCGGTGCGGCTCACGGCGGCCAAGGGACCGACCGATCCGGGTAAGCGGCAGCCGGGCGAATTACGTTATGTTCTGGGCAGATACAGCTATCTGCTGAATCTGGTGCATTCGCCGGACGATCCGGCCGATGTGCTGCGGGAGTTCGCGATCTACTTCGACACCGACACCCGCGCGCGGGTGCTGCATGAGATCGGGACCGGGGAGGACCGCGGTGCCGAAGCCGCCGCCTGCGCCGTGAAGCTGTATTCCCGAACTCCCGCACGGGTTTTCACGCGTTCCGCCGCCACCGCGCGTCTGCTCGCCGACCTCGGCGACGTTCCGGCGGACTTCGATCCCGATCGGGACGAGGACTGTGCGCTGCTGTTGCGGCGCGCCTGGGCCACGGGCCGTTCGATCGATCCGTGGTCGGCCATCGTCCTCGGCTCCCAGGTACTTCCCATGCGCAACGGCGGGCGGCGCCAGACCCTGCCCCCGGTATCCGCACACGACTGGTTGGAGGCACGACCATGACGATCGACACCGCGACCATCCCGACCACGAGCCATGTGCACACCATCTCCCGCCATCTCGCCCACCGCTGCGCGGTATCGGAAGTCTTCGTCACCTCCCTGCACGCCGCGCGGTCCGACGAATTCGTGGTCGGCGCCCAGCTACCGCGCATGCACGCCTTCTACGGCGACCACCTGGCACCGTGGGACGGCAGCTACGACCCCCTGCTGGTGATGGAGGCGGCCCGCCAGGCGGCAATCGCGCTCACGCACGAATACTTCGGCGTTCCACAGGATTTCGGCTTCGTGGTGCGCACCTTCAACGGTGCGGTCGCCGAGAGCGACAACTGGGCGATCGGGCCCGCGCCCGCGGATCTTGTGATGTCGGTGCAGATTTCGCGCCGCCATCGGCGCGGCGAGGTGCTGCAGGGTGTGGATATGGTGCTCGACATCGAATGCGGGGGAGTGCCGCTGATGATCGTGGACGGATCCTTCACCTGGGTGTCGCCGTCGCGCTGGGAGGCGCTGCGCGGCGGTTTGCGCACCGCACTGGGGCTCGGCGACATCGGCGCCGCGCTGCCACCCGGGCAGTCGGCCGAGGCGACCGACGCGGGCCGGGCCAACGCGCGCAATGTGGTGATCGGCCCGCTGCGACGGGTGGGCGCGGCGGCGGGCGCCGAGCTGGTGATCGACACCGGGCATCCGATCCTGTTCGACCACCCGGTGGATCACGTGCCCGGCAGTGTGCTGCTCGAGGCGGCACGTCAGACGGTCACCGCGATGGCGGTGTCGGAGCCGGGCCGGCTGATCGGGGTCTCCAGTTCCTTCGAGCGGTTCGTGGAACTGGACCACCGCGCCGAATGTGTGGCGCGCGCCTCGGATTCCGTTCCGGGACAGATCGATTGCGAAATCCACCAATGCGGTGGGGTGGCCGCGCGCATCGGCCTGCGTTACGACACCGACGAGGCGGAATGCTGAGCGGTTCCGCCGCGCCCGCCGGCCGGTCGGAGCAGGAAGTGTCCGCGAACCGATATCGAGCGTCCGGATCGGCCCTCGTGCGGATCGCGCGGTTCACCGTCGCGCGCTACGAAACGCATCATCTGCTCTACGCGGTCCTGTTCGTCGGCGCTGTGGAGGGCACCGCGGCCGTGGTGTCGCATCCGGACTCCGCATGGCGCCCGGGATGGGCGACGGCGGTGCGCGTCGTCGTCGTCGCGCTCCTGCTGCTGTATCTGCGCATGGTGGACGAGATCAAGGACCTCGACTACGACCGCGTGCACAATCCGGAGCGGCCGCTGGTCACGGGGGCGGTAGGGGTCGGCGAACTGTGGGTCGCGATCGGGGTGATCGCGGTGGCGCTGACCGTGGTGTCGTCGCTGCTGTCGTGGTGGTCCGCGGCCCTCGTCGTCGCCGCGATGGGGTACGGCCTCGCGCTGTGGGGGCTGGAAAGCGTGTCGGCGCGGATACGCGGCGACCTGCTGCTGAACCTGGCCGTGACCTACCCGGTGCAGTTGTGGATCATCGCCTACCTCGTGCGCTCGGCGATCGATACCGGTCAGGTCGAAAGTGGTTGGCGGACAGCCTGGGTCGCACTGATCTTCGCGGCCGCGTTCCTGCACTTCGAATTCGCGCGCAAGACGGTGGCCGACGTCAGGCCGGGGCAGTGGTACTACTCGAATGTGCTAGGAGTGCGGGGGAGCGTCGTCGCGACCGTGGGTTTCGCGGCCCTCGCGGTCGGTGCCGATGTGTTGCTCAGCCGACCGTGGGACCATCCGCTGCCGTGGGCGCTGCTGCTGTGGATACCGGTGGGACTGTTGCTACTTCCGGCCCTGGCGGCAGGCTCGTTCCTCACCAGGACATCGGTCTCGCCGTCGCCGCCCGAACCTGTCCGAGCCGGTCCGGCGTCGTCCGGTGAATCGGGCGGGGAGTCGGATTCGGCCACCCGCGCGTATCCCGTCATCCCGGCTGTGGTATTCGTACTGGTGTTGTATCTGATTCTCATCGTCACGGCCGTGACCTGGCGATAGTTCCCATGGCGGACAGGGGTTCACGGCCCAGGGGCATCGGAAGGCCACTGAAAGGGCAGTGACCGGGCCGCCGCGAGCGCGCACGCTTGGGAGTAGCACCCGGCGCCGCAGGATTGCCCCCTTCGCATCGTGCGGCACACCGGATCCGGCGCGGTTTGCCCTTGCCGCGTCGGGCTCGCGGTCCGGTGTCTCGTTCGTGGCGTCGGGTGCAACCACGACCCTTCCGGAGGTATCCGATGTCCGCCGCCCCGCAGCCGTACGGCCGCGCCGCGCGGACCGGCCCGGGTGGGCTGCGCGGCCGGTGCGCCGCCGCGGTGGACCGGGGCGCCGTGGGGACGGGCGCCCCGGGCACGGCCGCCGAACTGCACCCCGGAATACCCGACGGGCACGAACTACTCGCCGCCTGCTGCGGTCATATCGGCGACCAGGCCGACGACCATCCGGTCACCCGGGCCACCCGCCAACTGGCCGAACTCCACCTCGTCCGCCGTCGCTCCCCGGTGCGCGCAGCGGAGATCGACTGCCGTAGAAGGGAAATCGTCGTCCACATCGACCGCTGGGTCAGCGACCGCACCGGCGCCCCGGCGCATGCGCGGTCCCTCGGCGCGGCCGTCGACGGACTCGCCGCCGCGCAGGTGCGCGCCACGGTCCTGCTGCGCGACGCCGAGACGGTCGACGACGAACGAATCCGGGCCGCATGGTTTCTGGTCGGCTCCCTCGCCAATTGGTGGGGCGAACTGGTCGAGCAGCATGTCGGCAATGTCCGCCCGTATCCGCGTCGGCGGCCGCGCGGTCCGCGATAGCGCGGGCGGCCCTTATACCGGTCGCGCCTCGATCACGGATTCCGGTGACACCGTCTCGGTGATGCGGGTCAGCTCGAAACCGCAGCGCGCGAGCAGAGCGCGGTAGTCACCGGCGCTGCGCTCGCGGCCGCCGCTGTTGATCAACATCTCCAGGTCGGTGTACTTGCCCGGATGCGGCCGATTGTCCTGGGGCAGCACGATTTCCACGATGATCAGCCGGGCGGCCGGGGCCATCGCGGCGCGTACGGTGCGCAGGATCTGCTCGGCGCGCGCATCGGGCCAATCGTGAATCACGTGTTTGAGCAGATACGCGTCCGCGCCCGCGGGAACCGATTCGAAAAAGGACCCCGGCGCCACCTGGGCTCGCCCGTCGAATCCGGCGGCCGCGAACCGCTCCGCCGCACCCGCCACCACATCGGGCAGGTCGAACAGGATGCCCCGGGTGCCGGGTGCGCGCGAGAGGATCTCGGAGAGCATCGCGCCGCGTCCGCCGCCGACGTCCACGATCGTCGCAAAGCGCCCGAAATCGTAAGCGGCGAACAAGGATTCCGTGGTGAGCGATCCGATGCTGGTCATCGCGCGGTCGAACAGATCACCGAATCGACGGTCGGTGCGGATGTATTCGAAGAAGGGCGCCCCGTCCAGCTGTGGCCCCACCGGCTTGCCGGTCCGCACCGCATCGACCACATGTGTCCAATGCGCCCGGTGCGTGGCCGAGCCGAAGAACAGTGCGGCATCACGCAGCGATTCCGGGGAGTCGCTGCACAGCGCACGAGCGGGCGCGGTGAGCCCGTACCGTCCGTCGCGCCGCTGAGCGAAGATGCCGTGACTGATGAGCAGCCGCAACAGCCGGCGCAGCGCGTCCTCGTCCGCTCCCACACGCCGCGCCAGCTCGGCGCCGGTGAGCGGTCCCCGCGCCAGCTCATCGGCGATCCCCAGTGCCGCCGCCGCGTGAATCGCCTGCGCCAGCCACCCCGCCGCCAGCAACTCCATCAACGACAGCGGCGCCGGCGCCAACCGCCGATAGGCTTCGCCGAGCGCGTAGCGAACGGTCTCGACGGCCCGCACCACCGGCAGCGGCGGCAATTTCGGTAACCCGAACACCATGCACAACTCCTCCGATAGGCGGACAGGGTCGCGCTCCGCAGCCTACGGCGTAAAACGGAAACGCGGCCACCGTACCGCGGGGGACGGTGGAGACTGCCCGTCGCGGGATGGGCCGCTGCTGGGTCTGGTGTTGTCGGCGCTTATGGCCGGGATGAAGCTGAATGCGGGGCGCAGGCGTCGGTGTTGGTCGGATCGGGGCCTTCACCGGCTCGATTTCGGGCAGCGCGCGCGGATCGGGGAGTAGCCGGCGCATGGCACGCACTGCGGTGTCCGCTGCGCCTCACTCGGTGGTGCCGACCCCGTTCCGGCTCTCGGTGTGCGGGTGGCCGATCGGAAAAAGTATGGGGCTCAACAAATATTGTGTCCGGCCGTCGGCCGGCTCGTTGTGCAGGCGCGGAACGATCGCGGCACGCAAATCGGCGATGAGGTCCGCCAGCTCGTCCGAGTCGAGCCACAGGGCATGCTGGCGGTACCCGACGGAGTCGGTTGCGGGATCGGCGTTCTCGCGATCGAGATAGGCGTTGAACTCCGCGAGCAGGGTGGTCATCGCGGTGGTGAAGACGGCGCGATGCTCGTCACGGCTCGCGGCGGCCACCGCGTCGGTGTCGATGACGGCCCGCTCGCGGCGCAACCGGTAATGCCGCTCCACCGCCCCGCGCACCCGCCGCTCCTCGGTCACCTCGAGAATCCCGCCACCGGTCAGGAGATCCACGTGGCGATAGACCGTGGCCTTCGAGACGTCGGGAAGGCGCGCGCACAACTGCGCGGTGGTCAGCGTATGGCCGCCGGACATCGCGTGCACGATGCGCAGGCGCACCGGATGTGCCAGCAGTTCGATCGGTCCCATTGGCAAATCTTCTCATTCTTGCTACCTTTCTCAAAGTTGAGAACAATAGCGCCGCGATCGGCGGTGTAAGGGAGGACCCGATGAACCGCAACGACGCCGCAGTGGGTGAGGCCGTGGTCCGGATGCTGTGCGCGGGCCGATTCGGCGAGGCCTACGAGCATTTCGGGACTCCGCTGCGCGCACTACTGTCGCCGGAAAACCTCACCGCCGCTTGGCATCGGGAGATCGGGCCGGGTGCGACGCCCGGTGCCGCGGAGGTTCGCGACGGCGTAGTGGCGGTGCCGGTCCCGGACCGGGAGGCGACGATCCTCATGTCGGTCGTGCGCGGGAAACTGAGCGGCCTGCGCATCGCGCACGATGTGCCGCCGTGGCAACCGCCGCACTACGCCGACTCGGCGGCGTTCGACGAGGAGGAGATCGCCCTCGAGACCGCGGTCGGTCCGGTCCCGGGCACGGTGAGCGTTCCGCGTCGAACCGCCACGCGGCATCCTGCGGTCGTATTGCTCAGTGGCGGTGGACCTTTCGATCGAGACGGTACGGCCGGTGCGAACAAGACGATGAAAGACATCGCCTGGGGCCTGGCGACCGGCGGGCTTGTCGTGCTGCGCTTCGACAAGCCGAGTCATCTCGAAGCGGCGCGCGGTGGGAACTGGGCGGACATCACTCCGACCGCCGATTACGTGCCGCCGGCGGTCGCGGCCGTGCGGGCCCTGCGGGCGCGTGCCGATGTCGATCCTTGCCGGATCTTCGTCCTCGGGCACAGCATGGGTGGCAGATACGCCCCGCGCGTCGCGGCGGCCGAACCGGCGACCGCCGGTGTGATCCTGCTGGCCGCCGATACCCAGCCGATGCAGCGCGCGGCCGTGCGCGTCGCCCGTTATCTGACGGCGGTCGCGCCGGAGTCCGCGCGAGCGGTGCTGCCGGATCCCGGGGAACTTCTCGTCCAGGCCGAACGAGTGGAACGCGCCGATTTGTCCGAATCCACTCCGGCCGGTGAGTTGCCCCTGGGGCTGGCGGCCGGCACCTGGCTGGACCTGCGCGAATACGACCCGGTCGCCACCGCGCTCGCGGTGCGCAAGCCCATGTTCATCGCTCAGGGCGGACGCGATTATCAGGTCACCGTCGCCGACGATCTGGCCGGATGGCGGCAAGCTTTCGACGGCCGAGGCGACGTGGACATTCGCGTCTACGAATCCGATGACCACATGTTCTTCGCGGGAAGCGGTCCGTCCACGCCGTCGGATTACGAAGCGCCACAACATGTCGACGAGGCTGTGGTCGCCGACATCGCAGCCTGGGTGGCGGCGGCCGCGGAGGCGGGGGCCGAGGCGGCAAGCGGGCGATCGTAAGGGGGCGGCTGCCAGTCGGAACGAGGGACGCCGAATGGTTGGAGCTGAACTCAGCCCCGGCGCGCCCGTCGTTCGTTCGGTTCGCCGGGCCGAGCGGCCGAAAGTGTCCGAGCGGCCGAGGATTCCGCTACCGACGCGATCTCGGGGTCTCCGGTGATGCCCGCGGTGACGATGGCCCCCTCGGCGAGCAGGTAGATCGCGTCGGCGGCGTCGGTCCCGGTCGCGTCCACCCATTCGGCGATCATGGTGCGAAACGCCGCCTTGTGCGAGCGCACTTCCGCCAGGACGGCCGGGGAGTCGGCGCCGAGCTCACCGTGGATATTGATCCACGCGCAGCCGCGAAACCCGTTCTCGCCGAACCACTCCCGAAGCCACTCGAAGATCGCGAGCACTCGCCGCGTGGGGTCCTCGTACCGTTCGACATGCTCGGCCAGCGCCTGTCGCCACCGCTCGTCGCGGCGGCGCAGCATCGCCACGACGAGGTCCTCCTTGGTGGGGAACATGGAGTAGATCCGCTTCAGCGACAGGCCGGACGCTTCGCGGATCCGGTCCATGCCCACCGCCTGCACGCCGTGCGCGTACATCAACCGCTCGGCGGCGTCGAGCAGCGCCGTGCGGTCGGAGGCATTGCGTTCGGCGCTGAGCGCGGCGGGCATGGACCGGACTCCCTTGACATCGAGAACGTACGTTCCCTACTGTAACGCATCGGTGGAGAATGAACGTTCTCCGTTGAAAGGCAGGAATCCGATGTCCGAAACACGCCCGCCCTATCCGCCGTTCACCCTGGAAACCGCCGCACAGAAGGTGCAGGCGGCCGAGGATGCGTGGAACACCCGCGACCCGCAGCGGGTCGCGCTCGCGTACACCCCCGACTCGGCCTGGCGGAACCGGGACGAATTCATCACCGGCCGGGAGCAGATCGTCGAATTCCTGACCGCGAAGTGGGAACGCGAACTCGACTACGCGCTGCGCAAGAGCCTGTGGGGCTTCCGCGGAAACCGCATGGCCGTCCGGTTCCAGTACGAATGGCACGATCGTACCGGTCAGTGGTGGCGCAGCTACGGCAACGAGCTGTGGGAATTTACCGACCAGGGGTTGATGGCACGCCGGGAGGCGAGCATAAACGACGTGCCCATCACCGAGGCCGAACGCCGGATATTCGGTCCGCGCCCGGCCGAGCAGCACGGGGTCGACATCCCCCTGCGGTAGCCATCGGCGGTGATCAGTAACCGGCGGCCGGATCGATTCGGGCGATGAGCTCACGCCCTTGCGCGAAGCGGCGGACGTTCTCGGCGACGTGTTCGGCGAACGCGGCCGTCCGCAGCTGCGGCGGGTTGGAATCGTGCGGGGTGATGATCACATTCGGGAGGTCCCAGAGCGGATGGCCATCGGGGAGCGGTTCGGGATCGGTCACGTCCAGGCCCGCGCCGCCGATGGCGCCCTGCCGCAGTGCGGCGACCAGAGCCTCGGTGTCGATGAGCGAGCCACGGGCGACATTGACCACCCACGAATGCGGTTTCAGCTGAGCGAGTTCGTCTTTGCCGACCAGGTGCCGGGTGCCGTCGGTGGCGGGGGCGGCGACGACCACGTGATCGGCCCGAGCCCACACCTCCGAAAGCCGCTCCGCCGGAATCGTGTCCGCCACATTGGGAGCCTCGATCGGCCGGCCGGAGCGGCTGACGGCGATCACCCGGGCCCCGAACGGCTCCAGCATGGCGATGACCTCGCGACCGATACCGCCCGCGCCGACCACCGCGACGGTCGCCCCGCGCAGGGTCCCGATATGGGGGAAGAATTCGCCCTGCCGCCAGCTGTGGGCGCGGATATGTTCCGGCAGATACCGCACACCGGCGAGCAGCAGCGCCATCGTGCCCTCGGCAACACTTTTCGCGAAAGCACCCGCGGCCGAGGTGAACACCACATTCGGGCAGCGTTCGAAGATGCCGGCGGCGAAGAACTCCTCGACCCCGGCGGAGTACAGCTGCACCCATTCGATCGATGCGGGCAGGTCGGGGAATCCGTTCGGACCGCCGTCCCACACCAGCGCCCTGGCCTCACCCAGCTCCGCGAGTTGTGCTCCCGCGCCGGTGATCGCCTGTGCCACACGGTCGTCGGTGATCGGTGCCAGTGCGATGCGGGGTGCGCCCGTCATGCCTCGTGTGCTCCTTCGTCCTCGTCGAGGTCCACCTCGACCCGGTCGCGGTCCGCCCATTCCAGCAGCGTATTCAGGTCGAAGACCGCGTCGTCGATGCCCGCGTGCAGATCGCCGACTTCGGCGTAGCGGGCGGGGACGGTGTTGATCGTGAAGTCGTTCGGTTCGATATCGGGAATCTCGTTCCACCGCACCGGGGTCGAGACGGTCGCGGCCGCATTCCCGCGCACCGAGTAGGCGGCGGCGATGGTGTGATCGCGGGCGTTCTGGTTGTAGTCGACGAACAGCAGTGCCGGATCGCGGTCGCGGCGCCACCACGTCGTGGTCACATCATCGGGGGCGCGGCGCTCCACCTCCTGCGCGAAGGCCAGCGCGGCGCGGCGCACCTGCTGGAAGCCGTGCTCGGGGGCGATGCGCACGTAGATGTGCAGGCCGTGTCCGCCGGAGGTTTTGGGCCAGCCGACCGCGCCCAGCTCGTCGAGAACCTCGTGCGCGACCTCCGCGACGCGCTGAACCCGCGACCACGGGCAATCCGGCATCGGATCCAGATCGATGCGCCATTCGTCCGGCTTCTCGGTGTCGAAGCGGCGCGAGTTCCACGGATGGAACTCGACCGTCGACATCTGCACCGCCCAGATCACGTCCGCCAGTTCCCGCACGCACAGTTCGTCCGCATACCGGTTGTAGCGCGGAAAGTGCACGCGCACGGTCGGAATCCAGTCCGGCGCCCCCGCCGGCAGCCGCTTCTGATGTACCTTCCCGCCCGGCAATCCCTTCGGGAAGCGGTGCAGCATGCACGGCCGGTCCCGCAGGGCGTTGACGATCCCGTCGCCGACGCTCAGGTAGTACTGCACCAGATCGAGTTTCGTCGCCCCGAGTTCCGGGAAGTACACCCGATCGGGATTCGACACCCGCACCGTATGCTCGCCGACCGTCAACTCCACCGCCGGCGTCGACTTACTGGTCACCGGATCGACGATAGTGGGTGATCGATCGCCGGGCACTGTACGCGCCGCGTGCGGGCCTCACGTCGGGGTCGCCAGGGCGAAGGGGAGGACGGCGGGGGCGCCGGCGTGGCGGAGGGTGCGGGCCGCGAGGGTGAGGGTCCAGCCGGTGTCGGTGTGGGTGTCGACCAGCAGGACGGGAGTGTCGAGCCCGGTGAGGTCGGGGGTTTCCCACGAGTCGAACAGGGCTGCGACGCGGTGGGCGGAGTTGGCCGCCGACACCGGTGGCCGGTCGGGCCGGGTGTGCAGGACCCCGAGGTCGGTGAGACGGCCGATGCGCGCCAGGCGGGCGGCCAGGTCGGCGGCCAGCGCGGGATGCGTCGCCGATTGCAGTGCCATCACCGCTCCCGGGCGCTGCGTCCAATTCCATTCGCGCAGAACGGCGATGCAGGCGTCGACGATGTGGTCGGGCGCGGGGCCGTCGGGGGCGTCGAGCAGCGTTCGCAGGCGCTGGCCCCACCCCAGATCGCTGAGCCGGCCCAGCACCCGGCCCACCTCGGGGCCGTCGGAAATTTTGCCGGACAACGGAACTCCCAGCTTCGACAGCCCGGTCGGCCATTGCTTGCGGGGGAGCAGATCGATTCCGGGCCGGTCCAGCCGGGCGCGGATGGTGGCCACCTCGGCGGCGTCGACCGAGACGTCGAAACGGCGACCGGTGCAGTTGTCGCAGCGACCACACCCGGGCGCGTCCGGGGCGAGGCCCGGATCGTCGAGTTGGCGGCGCAGGAAGTTCATCCGGCACTCGGTGGTGCTCTGATACTCGAGCATGGCGTTCTGTTCCGCTTCGCGCGCCCGGTCGAGGCGCTCGTAGCGCTCGGTGTCGTAGGTCCACGGTTGCCCGGTGGCCAGCCAGCCGCCGCGCACCCGCCGCACGGCGCCGTCCACATCCAGCACCTTGAGCACCATCTCCAACCGCGACCGGCTCAGTTCCACCAGCGGTTCGAGGGCCACCGTGGACAGGGGCCGTTCGTAGTCCAGCGCGGCCAGTACCGACCGCACCACCTGCTCCCGCGGAAAGGCCACGGAGGCAAAGTAATTCCAGATCCGCCGGTCCTCGGGACCGGGCAACAGGATGACCTCCGCGCGGTTGGAAGGGCCGGAACCGCTCGCGACCAGTCCGCGTCCGGCGCGGCCGACCTGCTGGTAGTAGGCGATGGGGGAGGAGGGGGCGCCGACGTGGACCACGAAGCCGAGGTCGGGTTTGTCGAAACCCATGCCGAGCGCCGACGTGGCGACCAGCGCCTTGACGTCGTTGTCCAGCAGGGCCTGTTCGAGGGTTTCGCGTTCCCCGGGTTCGGTGCGGCCGGTGTAGGCCGCAACGGGGTAGCCGTGGTCGGCGAGGACGTCGGCCAAGTCGTGGGCGGCCGCGACGGTGAGGGTGTAGATGATTCCGGAGCCGGGTAGCTCGCCCAGTTGCCGGCTGAGCCAGGTGGTGCGCTGGACGGCGTCGTCGATCCGCACGACGGACAGATGCAGCGACTCCCGGTCCAGGGTGCCGCGCAACACCAGGGTGTCGGTGCCGATCTGCGTGGCGACGTCGGTGACCACGCGGTCGTTGGCGGTCGCGGTGGTCGCCAGCACCGGGATGTCCTCGCCGAGGTCGGCGATCAGGGTGCGGATGCGGCGGTAGTCGGGGCGGAAATCGTGGCCCCAGTCGGAGATGCAGTGCGCCTCGTCGACCACGACCAGGCCGGCGTCGGCGGCCAGTTTGGGCAGCACCGAATCGCGGAAATCGGGATTGTTCAACCGTTCCGGACTGACGAGCAGCACATCGACCTCACCGGCGGCGACCCGCTGATGGATCTCGTCCCATTCGGTGACGTTGCCGGAGTTGATCGTCTCCGCGATCACGCCCGCCCGGCGCGCGGCGGCGACCTGGTTGCGCATCAACGCCAGCAGCGGTGACACGATCACCGTCGGCCCGCGCCCCTGCGACCGCAGCAACCGGGCGGCGATGAAGTACACCGCCGATTTGCCCCAGCCGGTGCGCTGGACGACGAGCGCCCGCCGCCGCTGGACGACCAGCGCTTCGATGGCCGTCCACTGATCCTCGCGCAGCCGCGCCTCGGGCCCGGCCAGCTCGCGCAGCAGGGATTCGGCGGATTCGCGCAGCTCGGTGGTAGTCACGCGCTCCATCGTGCCCGACCCCTCCGACACCTGGCCACCATCCGGCTACAGCCGCACCCCGTGCCCGGAAACTCGGTCCGAGAACCGGCCGGCCTGGCGGAGGACCGCCCGGTCACGGCGGTATCTAACCGGTTTCGGCGGCCAGCGCCAGCAGCCGGTCCCGGACGAGGTCCGGTCGCTCCTCCGGGATGAAATGCCCGCAGCCGTGGACATATTCGACGGTGTAGTCGTCGGCCCGCGCGGTCTCCGCGGCCGCCAGCGCCGGGTGGATGGCCGCGTCGCCGGTGCCGAACAGCGCCCGGATCGGGATCGTCGCGCGGCGGCGTTCCGGATGGCGGGCGGCGGGAAGTTCCCGCAACCAGAAGGTGCGGTAGGTATCGGTGGCCGCGCGGGCCACCGCCGGATCGCGGAACCGCTCGCCGTAGATCCGGGCGAGTTCCGGGGTGAACGTGCGCCGGGCCTCGGCGTCGAGCCGCAACAGGCGATCGACGAACGGCGTGTACCGCTGCAACGGCACGCCGAATGTGGCCACGAGCGGCTGGTACATCAGGAAGCGCCACGCATGCGGCGCGAAGGTCTTGGCGGTGATCCACGGGTGCGCGATATTGAGCGGCAGATAGCCCTCGAACCGCTCCGGCTCCCGCAGCACCATGAGGAATCCGACGAACCCGCCCCAGTCGTGACCGGCGAGCAGCAGCCGGGACAGTTCGAGCTCGTCCACCAGCGCCAGCAGATCGGAGGCGACGTCCTCCTTGGCCCAGCGATGCGGAGGTGGTCCGGACCATCCGTACCCCGGCAGATCCGGGGCGATGAGGCGCAGCCCGGCGGGAGGATCGGCGAGCAGATGCCGATAGGCGTAGTGGTGCTGAGGCCATCCGTGCAGCAGCAGCACCGGCCGGCCGTCGGGCACACCGGCCTCGGTGACGTGGAATCGCACGCCGCGGGCCTCGATGAAACTGCGGCGCACTCCGGGAATTTCGGGCGGTCGGGCAGATCCGGATGTCGAGGGCATAGCCGATGCTAACCATCGGCAACCCGGGACCGCCACGCCACGAACGTTTTCCGCCCGGCGTCGGGCATTTTCGGCCGCGAGGCAGGACAATGAGGGCGATCGGACTGCGAGGTCCACTGGCATGCGCGGGAATGCGGGAGGAACGGGCGATGGCCAAGAAGTTCGAATCACCTGCGGATTGGGCCCCACCGGGGGCGCAGTTCCAAAGCCGCGGTGTCACCAGCCGGACCCTCTCGGGCGTGTTGTTCGGGCTGATCGTGACGCCCATCGGAATCGCGTTCGCCGCCAAGGGGGGAGCCGATATCCGGTACTGGGTCATCGTCGGTGCGGTGACCGATCGCTGGACCGCGGCGCTGGAGATCTTCGGCGGTTCCCTGCTCTTGTTGTTCGTCGCCGCGATGGCAGCCTTCTCGCCGGTCGGCACGATCGTGGCCAGTCTGGTGTGGGGGATCTTCCCCGGTGTGCTGCATCTGCTGTACCCGGACGACACCTTCCGCCTGATCGGCGACCTCCCCTTCACCGACGCCACGATGCAGGTGGCGCTGCACTCCTGGGTGACCTACGGCTTCGCCCTCATCTCGGGCATGATGCTGCTGGGCGCGGGCATGGTCGGAGTGCTGCGCAAATGACTCCGGTCGTTCCGGCATGCCGACCCGGCATGCCGGAACGAATCCGCATTCAGCCCTTCACGCACAGCACCTGACGCAGCGTCGCGACCACGTCGACCAGATCGCTCTGCGCCGCGATGACGGTGTCGATGTCCTTGTAGGCCGCGGGGATCTCGTCGATCACCCCGGCGTCCTTGCGCGACTCCACGCCGTCGGTCTGCGCGATCAGATCCGCGACGGTGAACTGCCGTTTGGCCGCATTGCGGCTCATGCGGCGGCCCGCACCGTGCGATGCGGACTGGAACGAGGCGGGATTTCCCTTGCCCCGCACCACATACGAGCGGGTACCCATGGATCCGGGGATCAGAGCGAGGTCACCGGCCCCGGCCCGCACCGCGCCCTTGCGGGTCACCAGCATCGGCATGCCGTCGATGATCTCTTCCGACACGTAGTTGTGGTGGCAGGAGATGGGCTCGTCGAAACGTACCGCCAGCGAATCGAATTCGTCACGCACCGCACCACACACCAGGTCGAGCATCACCGCCCGATTGCGCGCCGCGTACTCCTGCGCCCAGGTGAGGTCGCGCCGGTAGGCATCCATTTCCGGTGTGCCGGAAAGGAATACCGCCAGATCGCGATCCGGCAGGTCCCGGTTCTGCGGCAGGGTGCGTGCCACGGCGATATGCCGCTCCGCCAGTTCCTTGCCGATATTGCGGCTTCCGGAGTGCAGCAGAATCCACACGCGCTGTTCGGTGTCGAGGCAGACCTCGATGAAGTGGTTGCCGCCGCCGAGGGTGCCCATCTGCTTGTGCGCCTTGGACTCTCGCTGCTGCACCGCCGGGTCGAGATCGCCGAACCGGCTCCAGAACGCGGACCATCCGGCCCGCAGCGTGGCGCCGGTCGCCCGGCGGCCGTGCACGTCCATCTGCAGGCGGGTGACCTTCACCGGCTCCTTGTGCGCGTTGAATCCGACCGGAACGGCCGCCTCGATGCGCGAACGCAGCGAATGCAGATCGTCCGGCAGATCGGAGGCGGTCAGCGAGGTCGCGACCGCTTCCATCCCGCAGCCGATGTCGACGCCGACTGCGGCCGGGGCGACGGCGTCCTTCATGGCGATGACGGACCCGACCGTGGCTCCCTTACCGAGATGCACGTCGGGCATCACGCGGACGCCGTAGACCCATTCCAGTTGGGCGAGGGTGCGCAGCTGCTGCAGCGCGGCCGGCTCGACCTCGTGCTCGTGGGCCCACATGAGCGTCTGCGCCTTGGTGCCGCGCAGCTCGACGGGAAACATGATCCGATCCTTTCGTGAACGAACTCTCCCTGTTCACGGTAGGGATCTCGGGGCGAGGACGCACTCGAATATTCGATCGGTTGCCCGCCGCGGGCGACCGCGCGTCAGCCCATCGGCCGGAACCTCCGCTGGACGGTCACGGCGTGCTCCCTGCGCGCAGCGCGAACGCCCGGCGCAGTGCCGCGAAGGCGCGTTCGTTCGCGGTGGCGGTGTCGGGCAGCACATCGCCCATGGTCATGAAGCCGTGGAACATGCCCTCGTAGCGGTGCACCTCGACCGGGACACCGGCGGCGGCCAGGTGTGCGCCGTAGGCCTCGCCCTCGTCGCGCAGTGGGTCGTACTCCGCGGTGGCGATATGCGCCGGAGGCAGCCCGGCCGGATCCGCCAGCAGGGGCGCCGCGTACGGGTCGGTGCCGTCGGCATCGCCGAGGTACTGCTCCCAGTACCAGCGCAGATGATCGTCGGTGACGAAATAGCCCTGTGCGTTGTCCCGGTACGACGCGCCGGCGCGCGTCGGGTCCAGCATCGGATACATCAGCAGCTGCGCTGCCACCTCCGGGCCGCCCAGATCGCGCGCCATCAGGGCCGCGACCGCCGCCAGATTGCCGCCCGCGCTGTCCCCGGCCACGGCGATCCGGGTGGGGTCGCCGCCGTATTGCGCGATGGCCGCGCCGATCCAGCACAGCACGGCGTACGCGTCCTGTGCGGCGGCCGGGAACCGATGTTCCGGGGCTTGCCGGTAATCCACCGAAACCACCAGTGCGCCGGTCTCGTTCGCCATCGTCCGGCAGAACTGATCGTGGCTGTCGAGACTGCAGATCACGAAGCCACCACCATGGCAGAACAGCACGACCGGCAGCGGCTCGGCGCCACCCCGCGGGGTGTACACCCGCACCGGGATGTCGACGTCACCACGGCCCGGGACGGTCGAATCCCGCACCGTCGCAACCGCAATCGGCACAACCGGCGCCGCGGGGCGAGACGCGAGCTGTCGCCGGGCCTGGGCCGCGTCGAGCACTTCGGTCCCGAGCTTGGGAAACGCGGCGGTCGCCGCATCGACTACCGCGCGTGTATGCGGCGTCATCGGCATGGGCTACCGCCCGTCGCCGCGTAAGCGTTCGGCCTGCTCACGGCGCCTCCTGCGGTTCCGGAGGCATGAACTTTCCGGCGGCGAGTCCGCCGTCAATGGTGACTTCCGCGCCGGTGACATACGACGATGCGTCCGAGGCGAGGAAGGCGACCAGCTCCGCGACCGTTGGCTTTTGCACGGCTACGACCTCGATCCGGAAGGCCAGGGCTGATGGGCAGACAACCGACCCAGC
>NZ_LZML01000168.1:0-9613 GCF_001665695.1 Nocardia sp. 852002-51101_SCH5132738
CCGGCAAGGGCCGCCGGAGCATCAGCAACGTCTGCGTGCCGGGCTCGAGGAATCCGGACTGTTGTAGACAGGCACGTGGACATCACTGTGCGGCAGCCTCAATGGGGCTGACCGATGGGTTCTGATCGACATCGACGATGGCGAGCGACTATTCGAATCCGCTTCCCTGACCGAAGTCGAACGGTACTCGAGCGAATAGCGCTCCACGCCAACCAGACCCACCGAGTCACGCCGCCCACCTCGAAGAGGTCGTACCCCCAGCGACGAGAACATTGCTGGGGCTCCGGTGAATTCGTGCCGAAACGCCGTCTTCGTCTCAAGTTCGCGTTGGCGTTAAGGTGGCAAGGTGGCGGTCAAGTTCGGTCTGTGGCGAGTCGACCAAGGGCAGGTCCAGCAGGTGCCTGCTAGTGCTATGGAGTCGGAGGAACGACTCGAGAACATAATCGAAAGCCGTGTCGACATCCTTGGGCTGGGCGACCTTCTCGTCGTCGGCAGACAGGTTGTCACCGAGTTCGGTAAGCGCATCGACCTGCTGGCGATCGACGGCCAGGGCGACCTGTACGTCATCGAGTTGAAGAAAGACAAGACTCCGCGGGATGTCGTCGCGCAAGCGCTCGAATACGGCTACTGGATACAAAACCTGTCGTTCGAGGCGATCAGCGATTTGTTCAGCACTCACCACGACGGCCGGGACTTCGAATCGGCATTCACCGAGCACTTCGAATCCGATGTACCCGACGCGGTGAACACGACGCACCACCTCGTAATCGTCGCAGCCGCGATGGATACGAGCACCGAACAGATCGTCGATTACGTTCGGGGCTACGGCGTCCCGATCAACGTCCTGTTCTTCCAGTTCATGATCGACGACAACCGCGAGTACCTGGCCCGATCGTGGCGCAGCAATCCGGACCTCGACCTCGTCACCGTGGCGACCGGTAAGAAGCAGCCGCCGTGGAACGGGCGAGACTTCTTCGTTGCCGTCGGCGAAGAAGAGTTTCGAAACTGGGATGACATGCGGCGGTATGGATTCGTGTCCGCCGGTCAAGGCGAGAAGTACCGCAAGGCCATGCTGAACTTGCAACCAGGGGCGCGTGTCTGGGCAGAAATCCCATCGCGTGGATACGTCGGCGTAGGCGAGGTCGTTGAAACCGCCCTGCCCGTAACCGAATTCGACGTTGAGGTCGACGGAAGCCCCACGCCGATACTGCAGGCGCCGGTACGGGCAGCCAACATAGGCGCCAACGCCTACGACCCGACTATGTGCGAGTACTTCGTCCGAGTGCGATGGCTGGATACGCGCCCGCGAGAAGACGCGTTCTGGGAGAAGGGCATGTTCGCCAACCAGAACGTTGTCGCGAAGCTCCGACACCCGTTCACTTTGCAGCGGCTCGCCGACACGTTCGACGTGTGAGCAGCGCTATTTGGCTGTGCCGGCGCGGCGAGTATCCGAACAACTCTCTCACAGCACAGACAGGGCGCTGACGATGAGCGAATTCCAGATCGACGATATATTTCAGGTGAGCTTTCGAATGAACCCAATCATTGTCAGCAGGACCGATGACCTGTTCGCCGTCGGAGACAATGTTGAAACGATGAATTTCGATGCGCTCTACCGAGCCTCGCGCAGTCGAACCATCACCTTTCAGCAACTAAGAGCCGGAAGAACCCGTCCCCTTCCTGGTGCTTGTTGATCAGATACTGCTCGTCGATCCGCTCCCCTGCCGCGGATCGGCCGCGGCGATATGGTCTCGAATCATCGCGAGCGCCAGGCTCAGCGTCGTTAATTGCTGCTGGCCGTCCACTACGAGCCAGCGAGCGAAGCTTGGAACGTTCAACGGTGACGGGGCCAGCACCACCGATCCACAGAAATGCGTGGTTCCCCGGTCTTCCTGCCCCAGCAACTCGGCCTGCTCGTAGATGTCACCCAGCAACTATGCGAGCTGCTCGTCCGACCGGGAACCTGTGCGCTGATACAGCGGGATCTGAAATTATTTCTCCCCCTGCACAAGTGCCGCGAACGTAGTCTCCGAAGCCTTCATCCGAACCCTCACCCTCGTCGCCCCACGGCGCGAGGTCATGATCGCAACTCGACACGAGCTTGTCCTTTCAGCCAGAACCAACACAAACGCCTCGCAGCGTCGACTGACCTCGACGCCCGGCAGATAGGCACTACAAACAAACCACTAGGTACTGTACTTGCATTTGCACGGACGCCTGCAACTGCTGTTGCCTCCTTTAACGACATGCACAGCCGTTCGGTTCACAACGGCGACAGAGTTCGGTGAATTATGAGCAAAACCGACCACGCACCCTATTTCGCTCGACGATACAAGTTATGCTCGCGCGCCACCCGTAGCTGTGGCATAGTTTCCTTGACTTCACATGCCGACGTGTCATCGGGGGAGCCACCATTGGGCCACGACGAAATAGACCTTCTAGCCGGCGGCCCACCGTCGGCTCCTATTGATGCATCAACTGGCGTCGTCACTGAGGTCCCACTTCACAGCGGCACGTGGCCTCCAGATGTAGTATTCCATCTTCGCTCCGGGGAGAGTGCGTTTCATCGCTATGAAAAGTTGGGGGATCCTAAGAGCCTCAAGGAAGCGACCACTGCGTTCTACAGCGCGTTAAACGAGTCCCAAAGGAGCGCTAACCCTGACTATGAAGTCTGGGCATTGAGTTACCTGGCCGCATGCAACTTCCGACGTTTCGAAATGCTGGGCGAGGATTCGAACCTGCACGAATCGATCGCACACTTTCGGGCTGCACTAAATATCGAATCCCCGAAGCGCCCATCACACTGGCTCGTGGCCAATCTTGCCAATGCGCTTCATCGCCTCTACGGACGGCGACATGACTATGGAATTCTCGAAGAGTCGGTCCAAACCTACCGCAGAGCATTGAACAAGTCCGAAGATACGGACCGAGCCAGACTGTGGGTCAACTACTGTCGCACCCTAGTCCAATGCTACGACGACCTTGGAGACCGAGCCCGTCTCGACGAGGCGCATGAACTGCTATCGGGGGCCGCGACTTCCGCGAAAGAGCCCATCAGAGTTTATGTAATTGTCGACCTGGGAAATGTCAAGCTCAGGAAATATGGATGGTCTGGACAAATAGCTTACCTTGATCAGTCCATTGAGCTGTTTGACTCTGCCTTAGAATCCGATGTCCGCATCGACTACTTGATGGTTTTGAACAATCTCGGGAATGCCCTCCGAGCACGATACGAACGCCTCGGAGATGCTAACGATCTGGACCGTGCGATTGAAGCTCTAGAAGTATCGTTCGCACCCGCCGTAGAAGGCGAAGATTCAGTACGACGTCGCGCGCTCAGTCTCGGAAATGCTCTGATTGACCGAAGTCTCAAACGCAGCAATTCCGAGGGAATTTTGGATCTGGAACGAGCAATTTCTATATTGCGCAGCGTAGCGAACATAACATCCAATCTGCAGCCCGAAAAAGCTAATCTACTGGTAACCCTCGGCCGAGCCTTGAACCTTTACGCAAGAACATCAGAAACGGAGCAACGAACCCACTACGCGGACGCTGTCGAGGTTCTACGTTTGGCGGAAGGTATAACAAGCGCCCCCTTGGTACGACGCGATATATCCCTGCATCTCGGGTATGCATTATTGCCCCTCGGAGGGAGCCAAGAGATCTCGTCGGGATTGCGGCATCTCACAGAGGCTTTGTATTCAACGCCGCCCAGCGACCCGCTACATCAAGCGCTCTCTGAGGAGATTTCCGAAATCAGGGAACAGTACGGGTTCGAGAACACCATTCCGAACTTGCCCTCATCTTCCGTTGTGCAAATTTGGCTAAACCCGAAAAGTGATGAACAGGCGCATAAACTGTCGTCGCAAGCCATGTATTTACAGCAATACTTAAACTCAATGGATACCGACTATGTAAAGGCGCTTATAGAACGAGAGCCGGCACCCTTCAAAAAGGCGGAAGATGTACCGGAGGCTGGCGCCCTAGTCGTACAGCTGCGCACTGTGGACAATCTTAACACCCTCGTCCGCCTAATTCAGTGGTGGGCAAATCAGCACGCCCGTGATGTGACCCTGAAGCTGCTGGATACAGACCGCGATTCGGAACCGAATGTTTTTGAAATCGGAGGAAGGCCCGGCTCGCCTGGCTATTCAGCACGTATCAGTAGGCGGCGTGTAGGGTAGGATATTTTGGCAAGTCGTTTTGCGCTCATCCTTTCTGTCTCTGAATATTCCGACACGAGAGTGCCAAAGTTTGACGGCCCGGTACCCGGTATCGAGATGCTCGAAAAGTTGTTACTGCAGGAAGATGTGGGCGAATTTGATCACGTATCGGTAGTTCGAAACCCGACCGCAGAAGTCGCATTCGATGCGATCGGCAGGCTGTTTTCTGATCGTCAGTGGGACGACCTTCTTCTGCTGCACATTTCAGCGCGATGCATCCAAACGTCGGGTGGCGATATACAATTCATTGCATCCGACACCAACATTGACGACCTTACTACGACCGTACCTTCAAATTGGCTGGCAAGACAGATCGCCCGTAGCGCCTGCGCCCAGGTGGTAGTCCTGGCGGATTGCGCCTTCCTTGCCTCGCACGTTGTGATCGCCGGTTCCAACCAACTAGTACTGAAAGGTGACCTGGCGTTTGCCGTTCCTGCCTTTGGGCGTGCTGTCATCGCGTCAGTGCTTTCCAACGACGGAGGTACACCCAGCATCTCTACTTGGCATGAGGGCGAGTTTATTGAGTCAATCTGCAGGGGTCTGAGTGACGGAAAAGCTGACATCGACCTTGACGGTCACGTGACAGTGGGCGATATGTATTCGTTCTTATTGAACGAACTATCGGTTTGCATTCCACGCCAATCACCCCTTTTGCAGACTGTTGACGAGACGTCTAAGAAGCTAGTTATTGCCAGCAATCCAAGGTTAGCACCAGCAGCAGCTCCCGTCGTCGCGGAGTTGTCGATTGCAATTCGAAAGGGCTTGCGGAGCAGTAGACCCAGTCAGCGCATACAAACCGTGGAAGACTTGCAGCATATTATTTCCAATTCTGAGGATAAATCCCAGATCAATGCTGCACGGA
The DNA here is from genome assembly GCF_001665695.1 of Nocardia sp. 852002-51101_SCH5132738. Lineage (NCBI taxonomy): Bacteria > Bacillati > Actinomycetota > Actinomycetes > Mycobacteriales > Nocardiaceae > Nocardia > Nocardia sp. 852002-51101_SCH5132738. The sequence goes on from NZ_LZML01000168.1 coordinate 5,086, forward strand.
TAGCACTGCACGACCTCACCAATGACGACAGTTTGCTAGTTAGCATGGCCGCCCGGGACGCCCTAGCTCCGTGGGCATGCCTTCAGAGCGGTGACCCGCTTGTGTCAAGTTCCACCGGCAGCCCCACTGTTGTAAATCACTTTCACGAGAGGATAATTGTGAATAATCCGACGTTTATAGGTGGCGACAATATTGAGCATGGCGATAAGGCCGGAAAAGATATAAACAAGCAAACAGCCGGACGCGATAATAAGGGAGCCGCAGTCGGACGAAATAACTCAGTTACGCAAGGTTCCGCTGTCGGCGGCGGAGTGCAGGATCTCATAGAATCACTGCGTACACTGACCGAGGATGTGAGTACATCGAGTGTATCGGTCAAGGACAAGATCGCGGCACTCACCGCGCTCCAATGGTGGCAAGAAAACGTACTGGAGACCTTCGGCGACAAAGAGGAGGCAGCCGAACATCTCGGCACCCTTAAAAGAATCGGGGGATGGATTTGGGACCGATTCACCGGCATTCTCGGTGATCTCCCAAGTGCTGGGCTTGCCGCATGGATTTACGAGGTCGTTCACTCGGCTACTGGTCTCTGACGGAGCGGTCGGGGCTGAATGGAGCATTTGTAATACTTCCCCAACCCGCGCCGATCTAGCGATAGCAGCTGCTTTCGAGCGATGAATCACTATCGCGGGCGGCGGCAGGTGCTGCAGGAGGCATCCGTGGGGTTCTATCTGCGCAAGAGCGTCAGCGCCGGCCCCTTTCGCTTCAACCTGTCGAAGTCGGGGCTCGGTGTTTCGGCCGGCGTGAAGGGATTGCGGGTCGGGGCCGGCCCGCGTGGGACCTATGTGCACATGGGCGCCGGAGGCCTCTCCTACAGAACCAGTCTTTCCGGCCCGCGCCGCTCCGCGACGGGTACCCGTCGCCGCGCCGCGACCATCATGACGCCTTCGACGCAGGTCGTCCAGGAACTACCCGCCGTCACCGTTCTGGATCTCGAGTTCGGAACCGCTACCGACCTGGTTCAAGATCTCAACGCGGCCTCTCATCGCTTCCCGCTGTCGCCGGCCGCATGGCTCAAAGGCCAACTCCGCGTGCCGGTTATCTATGACGTCAACGGTATTGCGGCTCAGGCGTTCGACAGTCTCAATCGTGCGTTCGACGGCATCCGCGGAACACACGGACGATGGTTGATCGACGCCCAGGCAGCCCTGACCTCGCCCTATGCCCGCAAGGTCAACGCGGGGGCTGCATCGCTGGTTACGCGACAGCCGGTAGCACCGGTCAACAACGGACCGAAGTGGCTCGCGACCAATATCGCCGTGCCCGGCCTGAAGACGAAAAAGTTCAGTCTCTACTTCCTGCCCGACCAGATCCTCGTCCAATCCGGCAGGCAATTCGCGTCCTGGAAGTATTGCGAGGTGACGACCAGCGTCGCACCGCGCCGGTTCATCGAAGACCGAGCCGTACCACCGGACGCGGTGCAGGTCGACCACACCTGGCAGTACGCAAATAAGAACGGCGGGCCGGATCGGCGGTACAAGAACAACCGGATGCTCCCCGTGTTGCAGTACGCCGAGCTCGAGATCACCGGGCCAGGCCTCACCCTACGCTGGCAATTCTCCAATCTGCCTGCAGCGCAGTACTTTGCACAGCAATTGGCAGCGATGCCGACCATCGCTCCCGAGATCGAGACGACGATCGACACCGGCGAAACGCCACGTCCACAGCATGTCGAACCTGCAGCGTCGCCGACCGCTGTAGCTCAAGGTTCTCCCCCTCCAGCAGGCTGGTATCCAGACCCTGGCCACATCGCCCGCAGACGATGGTGGGACGGGCACGCATGGACCGAATACACTGGTTGATCTCGGTCCGGCACACACCCTTTCGACGCTCCGCCCGACCCCGTCGACGAACACTGGTTTGCGCGATCCCCACGACCACCTACCAGCGCTGAGGTACCTTTATCCTCAGCGCGACAACGGGTTTCGAGCCAGCGGGGGGTTAGCGTGCACAATCGTAGTGATGCCGAACGCCGAGCACAGATCGTGCGGTACTGGCGCGCCGTAGAGTACTTCAGCCCACCCAAGGTCGACGCTGTCGACCCCAAGAACGACGTTCGAGCAGTCAGCAAGGGGCGCCCGCTTCCATGGGAGGCAGGGGTGCTGTCGGCGCCGCGCAAAGACCGAATTTGGCGACACACCGTATACGCCGGAATCTTCGAAACGCGCAAGGTGCGCGAGGTGCTCCAGGAAGCGCTGCGCGCTCCAGAATCCGAGCACGATCTCGACGGCCGGGTCAAAGGTGCGAGTGCGCTGCTCAGTTTCGGAGTTGACGAAGCAGGCCATCTGATCAAAGAGAGCATCACGTTGTCCTCGTGTGCTTGGGCGGTGAGCCGGACTCTAACCCCTGGCCCGGATGACGATGCGTGGCTCGACGGCTTCGACGACGACCAGGAGAAGCTGCTGGGCTATCTCTTCGAAATCGGTGACGGCCGCATTCCCATCAGTTCGACGTCGGAAGCTACGGGCCGCGGACTTGGTTTGGTCGCCGGCACAGCAGCACGGGTTGCGCTCGATGTCGCAACCGGAGGAATCTCGGCGCTCCCATCCGTTGTCGGCATGGTCGCCGCACCGACGGTCGGCCCGATCGCTGCGAAGGTGATCGAGAAGATCGGCGATTCGCTCGCCAAGGACGCGAACGACACCATCAATGCGACCGTCAAACCGAAGCTGAGTAGGAACGGGAAAGACACGGGACCTGAAAGCGCCGAGGGTGACGACAGCTCCGCCCCGGCCGGGCTCGGCACCAAAGTCCTCACCGTCGACGACCTTGCCGCGATCACCCGATGGGTTGCCGAGACGCTGGGGCTGGCGGAAGCGCTGGAGCCGAGGCACATTCGTGTCAAGAGTCGTCAGATCCCATTGCGGACAGCGGATGACGCGGCGGGTGATGAGTTCCTGAACAGCTTCTATGCCCCGGACCTCGAACTGGTCGCAAACTCATTGGCCGCCGGAGACGCCGGAAAGGCACTCACCGACTATCTCCGGGACGACGAATCGATCGACCTGGCACAACGTGTCGATCTGCGGAGATCGCCGGCAACGGTGCTGCGTTCGCTGGCACCGGAGTCCATGCCGTTCGGGCGCTGGCCTGCCCAATCGACCCAGCCACTGGCATTGAGTCAGCAATTCGCCATAAACGAGATCTTCAACAGCCTTGCAGATCCGGCCGCCCGTCGCTTGTACGCGGTCAACGGGCCGCCCGGAACAGGTAAAACGACGATGCTCCGGGATCTGATCGCCGCGCTCGTGGTGGCGCGAGCGACCAGGTTGGCACGATTGAAGTCCGCATCCGAAGCGTTCCAGAAGACGCCCCTGACATGGACAACCGAGGAAACCGTCAAGAAGTACCACCGGAAGCTGCATCCGCTGCGTACCGATCTGACCGGCTTCGAGATCGTGGTCGCGTCTTCCAACAACGGCGCCGTAGAGAACATCACACTCGAGGTACCAGCATCGAAAACTATTGATCTGGAGACGTTCCCGGACGCCGACTACTTGGCCGGCCCCGCCACAATCCTGACGGGGACCCCCTGCTGGGGCGCAGTAGCCGCCCGATTGGGCCGGCGAAGTTTTCGGCAAGATTTCGTGGATCGGTTCTGGTGGGGTACGGACAAGCGGAGTAAGAACCGGGAGGAACCCTCCGAGCTGGTCGGGCTGCATCAGATCCTGATGGATCTCGAAAATTCCGTCTCAGCGGGATCGGACTCGAATCTGCCGACCTGGAGCGAGGCCGTCGACCGATTCAATGCCGCGCTCGAGAACGTGAAACAGCTTGCGCAGCAACGCCAACGTATCTCCGACATCCTCGTTCGCGAGTCCGAGTCGGATCCTCGACTCATCGCACTACGCAAAGACGCTCAGGGGCAACATGATTACGTCGCCCGTCTTCGCCAGTATCGCGACGAACTGCACCGGCTCGCCGATAACACCCAGGCAGAACGTAGGCGCGCCGAAGCGGAACTCAGCAATGCGCTCGAAGCGCGGGATGCCGCGGCCGAGGGCGTGGCGCGCGCCAACAAAAAGGTTCAATCTGCCAGTGCGCAGTTGAATACACATCTTGCGGGAAAGCCAGGCAGGCTCCGACGATTCTGGTCGCGCAATGCTTTGGACGAGTGGAACAAGGACGCGAGTCCATTCAAAGAAGCACTCGCGATGGCAGACGCCACACTGTCGAGTGCCGAGGCGCACTTCGATGCCGCCGAGGCCGCGTTGACCGTACGGAGGCGAACCCTCAGCACTACGATTCAGACGGAACATCAATACTGCCAACAGCTTTCGCAGTGTGACCGCGACATCGAGCGCTCAACCGAGAACGCCCACTCGGCAGACAGGGCGGTGTCCGATCGAGAAGCACGGCTCCGTCGAGACGCCGACTCTTTGGATGAGGCGGGGAGTGTCGGATTACCGGTGGATCTGACCCCGGTAGGGGTTAGTTTCCGGTCGGGTTGATCCGGCCTTCGAATGCG
>NZ_LZML01000169.1:0-13424 GCF_001665695.1 Nocardia sp. 852002-51101_SCH5132738
ATCACCGAGTTCGAGGGCCACACCTTCCACACCGCGCGGTGGGATTACGACTACACCGGCGGTGACCTGCACGGCGGCCTGGATCGCCTCGGCGACAAGAAGATCGCCGTCATCGGCACCGGCGCCAGCGGGGTGCAGGTCATTCCGCATCTGGCGCGCGGTGCGAAACATCTCACGGTCTTCCAGCGCACGCCGTCCTATATCTTCGAGCGCGACAACCACCCGACCGATCCGGAATGGGTGGCCTCGCTGCAGCCGGGCTGGCGCACCGAACGGCAACGCAATTTCCACAATGCCGCGTTCGCCTTCTACTCCCCCGGCGAACCGGATCTGATCTGCGACGGCTGGACCGAGGTCGCCCGCAATCTGGCGGCGAAACTGAACGAGACCGACGGCTGGGCCGCGCTGGCCGATCCGGCGACGTTCCTCGAACTCAAGGAAATCGAGGACTACCGCGCCATGGAACGATTGCGCCGGCGCGTGGAACAGATCGTCACCGATCCCGAGACCGCGGAGAAGTTGAAGCCGTACTACCGCAACATGTGTAAGCGGCCGGTGTTCAACGACGAATACCTGCCGACGTTCAACCGGCCCGATGTGACCCTGGTCGACGTCTCCGACACCAAGGGCGTGGAGCGGATCACGCCCAAGGGCGTCATCGCGCACGGCGTCGAATACGAGGTCGACTGCATCGTCTTCGCCAGCGGCTTCGAAATCACCACCGCGCTGGATCGCCAGTTCGACATCGCGCCGTTCGCCGGCCGCAACGGGAAATCGCTGTACGAGCACTGGGGCAAGGGTTTTCGCACGCTGCACGGAATCATGGCGCACGGATTCCCGAACCATTTCGCGACCGGCTTCATTCAGGGCGGGGTCACCGCGGCCACCACGCTGATGTACGAGCAGCAGGCCGACCACATCGCCTACATCATCGCCCAGGCGCAGGCACGCGGCGCGACCCGCGTGGAGCCGACGGCGGAGGCCGAAGCGGCGTGGGTGCAGACGATTCGAGCCAACACCGTCGACAACAGCACCTTCGTCATGGAATGCACCCCCGGCTATTACAACAGCGAGGGCGAGCCCAACGGCCGCTCGTTCCTCGGCGACCCGTTCTGGGGTGGTTTCTATGTCCTCGAGGAATTGCTGCAGGCCTGGCGTGACGCCGGCGATCTGGACGGCCTCACGCTGACCACCTAGACCCGGAAGATGTTGCGCGAGAGGATATATCGTTGTCCGAACTGAGATTCGACGACCGCGTCGCGGTGGTCACCGGCGCCGGACGCGGTCTGGGCCGGGCGTATGCCCTGCTGCTGGCCGAGCGCGGCGCGAAGGTCGTGGTGAACGATTCCGGTGCCAGTATGCGCGGCGACGACGCCGACGCCGGAGTCGCCGCCGAGGTGGTCGCCGAGATCGCCGCCGCGGGCGGCACGGCCGTGGCGTGCACCGCATCGGTCGCCACCCCGAAGGGCGGCCGGGCGATCGTGGACACGGCGCTGGACCGGTTCGGACGCCTCGACATCCTGATCCACAACGCCGGCACCGTGCGCTACGGATCGCTGACCGAGCTGAGTTACGAGGATTTCGAGGCCGTGGTGGATGTGCATCTGCGCGGGGCCTTCCACACCGTGCGCGCGGCCTTTCCGGTCATGAGCGAGGCCGGTTACGGGCGGGTGGTGCTGACCTCCTCGATCGGCGGCATCTACGGCAATCGGGCGGTCGCCAATTACGCCGTGTCCAAGGCGGGCATGATCGGGCTGTCGAATGTGGTCGCCCTCGAGGGCGCCGAGGTGGGCGTGCGCTGCAACATCATCGTGCCCTCGGCGCTCACCCGGATGGCCGCCGGCATCGACACCTCCGCCTATCCGGATATGCGCCCGGAACTGGTGGCTCCCGCGGTCGCGTATCTCGCGCACGAATCATGTTCTCTCACCGGCGAATTGCTCGTCGCGATCGCGGGCCGGGTGGCGCGGGCCTATATCGCCGAGACGCCGGGGGTGTATCAGCCGTCCTGGACCGTCGACGAGGTCGCGGCGCGCATCGACGACATCCGCAACACCGACAACTCGTGGATCCTGCCGCCGCTGAGCGCGCACGCCGACCACATCGGCCGCAGCTTCGCGATGGCGACCGAAGGGAAGCAGCAGTGAAGGTTTACGAACGGATACTCGAACTTTTCGAGGCCGAGGGTATCTACACCATCTTCGGCATTCCGGATCCCAACTTCGTCCATCTGTTCCACCGCGCCGAGGAGCGCGGCTGGAAGGTGGTGGCGCCGCATCACGAGGAATCGGCCGGAATGATGGCCGAGGGCGTCTCGCGGATGACCGGGAAGGCCGCGGTGTGCATCGGCACGCTGGGCCCCGGTATCGCGAATCTGTCCGGTGCCATCATGTGCGCCAAGGTGGAAAATTCACCGATCATCTTCCTGGGCGGGCAGCGGGCCCGGATCACCGAGCAGCGGGTGCGGCGCGGCCGGATCCAGTTCGTGCAGCAGGCCGGTCTGGTCGAGAATTCCGTGAAGTACAGCGCCAGTATCGAATACGCGGATCAGACCGACGAGATCATCCGCGAGGGGCTGCGCAAGGCACTGTCGGGAACGCCGGGCCCGGTGTACATCGAATATCCGTCGCATGTGATCGAGGAGGAACTCGATCTGCCGCCGGCGCTGCCACCGCACCGGTACCGCCTGGTCGGACAGACCGCGGGCCAGGACCGCATCGCCGAAGCGGCCGAGCACATCCGGGCCGCGAAGCAGCCGATTCTGCTGATCGGGCACGGCGTGCACACCGCGCGGGCGGCGGAATCGGTGAAGCAACTGGCCGATCTCATGGCCGCCCCGGTGATCCAGACCTCCGGCGGCACCTCCTACATTCCCGGCCTCGAGGATCGCACCTTCCCCTACGGTTTCTCCCCGTCGGCGGTGGAGGCGGTCGTGCAATCCGATCTGTGCCTGGCCATCGGCACCGAACTCGGCGAACCCGTGCACTACGGTCGCGGCCGGCACTGGCAGGCGGGCGAAGCGGACCGGACATGGATTCTGGTGGAACAGGATCCGGCCGCCATCGGAGTGAACCGTCCCATCGACGTGCCGCTCGTCGGCGACCTGCGCGCAGTGGTTCCGCAGCTGGTCGACGCACTGCGCGACACGCCGCGCACTCCGTCCCCGGAGCTGGCGGACTGGATCGAGCGCGACGCCGCCCGGCTGGCCGAACTGGCCGAATCCGCGCCCAGCGGGATGAGCCCGGTCCATCCCGCACGCCTGATCGTGGAGGCGACCAAGGCGTTTCCCGCCGACGGCATCATGGCCCGGGACGGCGGCGCCACCACGATTTTCGGCTGGACGTACTCGCAGGCCAAGCCGCACGACGTCATGTGGAATCAGAACTTCGGGCATCTGGGCACCGGGCTGCCGTATGCCATCGGCGCCTCGGTGGCCGACGGCGGCAGACGGCCGGTCATGCTGATCACCGGCGACTCCTCGTTCCAGTTCCAGATCGCCGAACTGGAAACCGCCGCACGCCTGAATCTGCCGCTGGTCTGTGTGGTCGGCGTCGACTACGCCTGGGGTCTGGAGGTCGGCGTCTACAAACGCACCTTCGGGCACGGGTCGCTCGAAACCGGCGTGCACTGGAGCACCGCGGTCCGGCTGGACAAGGTGGCCGAGGGATTCGGCTGCTACGGCGAATACGTCGAACGCGACGACGACATCGCACCGGCCGTCAAACGCGCCTTCGCCAGCGGCAAACCGGGGGTCGTGCACGTCGCCGTCGATCCGAAGGCCAATTCCGAGGAGATGCCGAGCTACGACGAATTCCGCACCTGGTACGCGGAAGGGATGCAGTAGACCCGTGCTCGACAACCCATGCCCCACAGCACATCCGAAGAGAAGGACAGGCGGCTCATGCGTGAATATCTGACGTTCTACATCGGTGGGCAGTGGGTCGAACCGGCGACCGCGCAGACCATCGACGTGATCAACCCGGCGACCGAACGGGTCTGCGGAAAGGTCGCCGCCGGATCGGCCGAGGACGTGGACCGGGCCGTGGCAGCGGCGCGGGGCGCGTTCGAGACCTGGTCGGCGACCACTGTGGCCGACCGCCTCGCCGTGTTGCGGGGGGTCGCGGCCGAATATCAGTGCCGCCGTGACGATCTGGCGGCGGCGCTCACCGAGGAGATGGGCGCACCGGCCGCGCTCGCCGGCGGTTTCCAGGTCGATCTGGGCGCCGGACATCTCGATACCGCGATCGCCGCACTCGCCGAGTACAGCTTCGAGCAGCGCCACGGCGCCTCGCTGGTGGTCAAGGAACCGATCGGGGTGTGCGGACTGATCACGCCGTGGAATTGGCCGCTGAATCAGATTGCGGTCAAAGTGTTTCCGGCGCTGGCCACCGGGTGCACCGTCATCTTGAAACCGTCGGAGCAGTCGCCGTTCACCGGGCAGATCTTCGCCGAGATCCTCGATGCGGCCGGGGTGCCCGCCGGGGTGTTCAATCTGGTGCAGGGCGACGGCCCGGGCGTGGGCGTGCCGCTGTCGGGCCATCCCGGTATCGACATGATCTCGTTCACCGGCTCCACCCGTGCCGGTATCGACATCGCCCGCAACGCCGCGCCCACCGTCAAGCGGGTCACCCAGGAACTCGGCGGCAAGAGCCCGAATATCGTGCTCGACGACGCCGATTTCGCCACCAACGTCGCCAAGGGCGTGGTGACGATGATGAACAATTCCGGCCAGACCTGCAGCGCCGGATCGCGGATGCTGGTCCCCGCCGCCCGCATGAACGAGGCGATCGACGCCGCACGCGAGGCCGCCGCCGGCATCACCGTCGGCGATCCGACCGGGGAGGTCGCCATGGGCCCGGTGGTGTCGGGCGCCCAGTTCGACAAGATCCAGGCATTGATCCGCAAGGGCATCGAGGAGGGCGCCACCCTCGTCACCGGCGGCACCGGCCGGCCGGACGGGCTGGAGGTCGGGTTCTATGTCAAGCCAACGGTTTTCGCCCATGTCGGCAACGAAATGACGATCGCCCGCGAGGAGATCTTCGGGCCGGTCCTCACCATTCTCGGCTACGACGGCCTCGATCACGCGATCGAGATCGCCAACGACACCGAATACGGTCTGGCCGGCTTCGTCGCGGGAGCCGACCTCGACCAGGCGCGCGCGGTCGCCCGCCGCATCCGCGCCGGATCGGTCGCCATCAACGACGGCTTCGACTTCGCCTGCCCCTTCGGCGGCTATCGCAAGAGCGGCAACGGACGGGAATGGGGCGCATACGGTTTCGAGGAGTACCTCGAGACGAAGGCGATCCTGGGATACGCCCCGGAGGAGGGGGCGTGAGGGGGTCCGCGCGCCCCGCACCGGGAGTTTCCCGCGCCGGGGCGGCGGTCCGACCGCGCAGCATCGACAGACAGGAGCATCGGATGCCGGCGATCACCACCACCAAACTCAGCGAAACGGTCGGCGTGCGGGTCGACGATGTCGACCTCGACCGGCTGCGCAGCGACGACGACCTGCCGCAGGCGTGCCTGGCCGCGCTCGAGGAACACGGCGTGCTGCTGTTCCCGCGGTTGCACGCCGACGACGAGACGCAGGCCGCGTTCTGCCGCAAACTCGGTGAGCTGGTGCAGTTTCCGCTGTACCCGAATCCGGATGTGATGGAGATCAGCTTCGATCCGGACAACCCCAACGTGGAGTATTTCGCCAGCAACGACTACTGGCATCTGGACGGTTTCATGGACGAGGTGCCGGCGAAGGCGTCCATCATGAGCGCTCACGTGGTGACCGAGACGGGCGGTGAAACCGCGTTCGCGAGCACATACGTCGCCTACGACGAATTGTCCGAGGAGGAGAAGCGGCGGTTCGAAGGGTTGCGGGTATGGCACAGCTTCGAGGCCATTCAGCGGCTGACGTATGCGGACCCGACTCCGGAACAGCGCGAGGAGTGGGCGCGTCGCGGCGGACGGGAACATCCGCTGGTGTGGACGCACGAATCCGGCCGCCGCTCACTGGTTTTCGGCGCCTCGGCGGACCATGTGGTCGGCATGGACCAGGACGAGGGCCGCGCCCTGCTCGACGATCTGCTGGCGCGGGCGACCGCACCGGACCGGGTGCTGTCCCATCGGTGGTCGGTGGGTGACATGGTGATCTGGGACAACACCGGCCTGGTGCATCGGGCCTGCCCGTTCGATCGTTCGCAGCCGCGACGCATGCACCGCTCCACCCTGGTCGGGCAGGAGTCGATCAAATGAGCGGCCGCACAGCGATCGTGACGGGCGGCGCATCCGGAATCGGCGGCGCGATCGCGCGCCGGCTGGCCGCCGACGGCTCGCCGGTGGCGGTGTTCGACGTGGACGGCGCGGCGGCCGATCTCGCGGCGCAGGAGATCGGCGAGGCCGGCGGTAAGGCGATCGGGGTGGCCGTGGACGTATCCGACCGCGCCGCCATCGACACCGGAGTGCAGCGGGTGCGGGCCGAGCTGGGCCGGCCCTCGATTCTGGTCAACAGCGCCGGAATCACCACGTCCGGGCCGTTTCTCGACATCACCGCACAGCAGTGGGCGCGGGTGCTGGCGGTCAACCTCACCGGCACGTTCGACTGCTGCCAGGCCGTGCTGCCCGATATGGTCGAGCAGGGCTGGGGACGCATCGTCAACATCTCCTCGTCGAGTGTGCACAGCGGCGCGGCGGGGATGGCCGCGTATGTGTCCTCGAAGTCCGGGGTGCTGGGATTGACGAAGGTGCTCGCGCTGGAATTCGCGCGAAAAGGCATCACGGTCAACACGATTCCGCCCGGGTTCATCGATACGCCGATGATGCGAGCCACCGCCGAGCGCGGCTTCATCGATGTCGGCAAGCAGATCGACGCGACTCCCGTCGGGCGGATCGGGCTGCCGGAGGATATCGCGGCCGCCTGCGCGTTCCTGGTGAGCGAGGAGGCCGGCTACATCACCGGGCAGGTGATCGGCGTGAACGGCGGACGCAACACCTGAGGCGGGTCGCGGTGGGGCCGGGTCTGCCGTCCGGCCTCATCACCCGGGACCGGCCCCGCCCTCGGCAGGACGTCGGGTTACCGATGCCGCGGCAGATAGGGCTTCAGATCGTCCTCGGGTTCGACGCCGAAGGATCGCAAGGCCATGGCGAGCATATCGTAGGTGCCGACGGTGAAAACGATATCCATGAGTTGATTCGGCTCGAATTCGGCGGCCAGAATCTCCCATGTTGCGGCGCCGACCGCACCGTCGGACAGTAATTCGTCGGTGGCGACGAGCAACGCCCTCTCGGCCGTCGTCCATTCATCGTCCGGTTCCCCCGCCGCAACCTTTTCTATTTCCGCTTTCGGCATTCCCGCTATTTCGGCGAGAATCGCATGCTGGGCCCATTCGTAATCGCAATGCCGGACGGCGGCGACGCGCAGGATCAGCAGTTCGCGCTGCCGGTCGTCGAGCGTGGATCCGTACAGCAGATGGCCGTTGAAACTCAGGAATGCCTTGGCCAGCGCGGGATATCGCGCGAGCGTACCGAGCAGGTTGGCACCGGCGGGGTGGGCGTCGGCCGGGGTGTCACCGAGCACGGAGGAACGAAACTCTCCGATGAAGCCGACCAGTTCCGGCGACCACTCCGACTTTTCCGCGGGCGATATGCGAGCCACGACCGACTCCTTCCGACCGGCGCGCATACGACCCGGCCATGAATATTCGGGCCGCACCTGGCCGCCCTGAATCCGCATTCCACCGGCGAATACCGGCTTCGGAAAATGCTATCAAAAACATCATTGTTTCGCGACGGTGTTCCGTGCGGAACATGCCGCCGCCGTCTACAATTCGGTTCCGAATTCCGACCCGATCGCAGTGGGGAGCGAATGTGCTGGGAGACGAGCCCGTCTCGGACGCGTACGCGGCCAACGCCGAGTTCTGGATTCGCATCGTGCGCGAAAACCTCGACCCGTACCGCAGCGGCCTCACCGACCCGGCGCTGCTCGCACTCGTCGGCGAGTGCACCGGCTTGCACATCCTGGACGCCGGATGCGGTGAAGGGTATCTGGCCCGCGAATTGATCACGCGCGGTGCGGGTTTCGTACACGGCGTCGACACCTGCGCGGAATTCGTCGCGGCCGCCGCGAGCCATCCGGCGCACGATCCGTCTCGCACGCGATTCCGGCTTGCCGACGTGGCCGCACTGCCGCTGGCCGACGACAGTGTCGACCTGGTGGTGGTCAACCGCCTTCCGCACGGACTGTCCGAGCCGGGGCGGCGCTTCACCGAATTCGCCCGGGTCCTGCGCCCGTCGGGACGGCTGGTGATGCTGATGATGCATCCCTGCTTCTATGTCGCCCGTGGCGAACGCACCAGCGCCGGAACGGGTTTCACGATCGACGACTATTTCGCCGGACGGACGGTGCGACAGCGATTCGAGGTCGCGGGGACCCGCTCCCCCGCCGCCTCGGTTCAAGCGCTGTACTCACTGGAAGCGACGATCGGAATGCTCACCACCGCCGGATTCGCGATCACCGCCGTGCGCGAACCCCGGCCCTCCGATCGGCAGCGGCGCGAAAACCCTTGGTGGGACGAACACTTCACTCGTCCGCTGTTCCTGCTGCTGGAGTGCGCGCTGCTGTAGACGCGGCCGACAGCGCACGGGCTACTGCTCGTCCCGACGGCGGAGCGTCAGCAGGAGATGATCGAGACGGGTCCGCGTCGGCGCGGGCACCGGGGGCATGCTGTCCAGATCGTCGACGAGGTGCGCGGCCAATTCCTGCAATTTGATGTTGGTTTCCTGGGATCGCCAGGCCAGCACCCGGAACGCCTGCTCCGCCGAGATCCGGTAGACGAACATCAGTATTCCCTTGGCCTGTTCGATCGCCGCCCGGCGCTCGATCACGGCGGGCAACTCCTCCTCGAGCAGTAGCCGGCGCTCCCGGTCGACCGATTCGGTGAGGTCGACATAGTAGCCCTGCGTGCCGATCGCCTGACCCGACGCATCGAGCATCGGCTCCGACACCACCAGCACGTCGCGGACCGTGCCGCCGGTGTCGACGATGCGGTGCCTGCTGGAGAACGGTGCGTGGTCCTCCACCGAGGTGACGATGGTGGCCTCGACCCGGTCTCGGTCGTCGGGATGCTTGTGCTCGAGCAGCAGCTCGGTGGTCGGCTCGACCTGCCCGGGGGCGTAACCGTGCATGCGGGCCACCTCGTCCGACCACTCCCACCGTTGTTCGGCGAACCAGAATCGGAACCGGCCGACGCCTTGCGGATCACCGGCGCCCACCACCCGCTCGACGCCGTCATCCTGCCCGCCGCCAACCATGGTCGCAGCCTACTCCCCCGCCCGGCAGAGCCTCTCACCTGCGCCGATGCCCTGCCGACGGCGCCGACGGGGCGGCCGTGCCGGATCGGATGCGCGGCGGCATCCGATCCGTAGCCCAACCGATACCGGATCCTTTCCGGTTCTCGACCGATGACACCGGAGGGTCCGTAGGATCGGTTCGGTACGCGAACGGCGCGCATCCGCCCGCCCCCCAGCGTTCGATTGTGCACCACGTAGATGCGTTGCGCGCCAACCTGTTTCGAAACTCCGGCGCAGGCCGAGGCGAACGATAGCCGAATGCGAACATCCGTGCGCAGGCACAGCACCGATGAGCTTGCGTGATCGAGGTGCTCGCTCCATGTCGTCGCATACGACGGAAACGGAGTGGCCCGAATGACACATCCCGCACGAACCCACCGGACCGGAGGCGCCCGGTCGCGTAGCGACAGCTACGACAACATCGAACCGTGGTTCGACAAACTCGCCGACCTCGACGCCACCGACCCGCACCGGCGGGCACTGCGCGAACACATCATCGAACTGTGTTTGCCCCTGGCCGAGCACATCGCACGCCGCTACCTCAACCGCGGCGAGGCCTACGACGATCTGCTGCAGACCGCCCGCATGGGCCTGGTACTCGCGGTGGACCGCTTCGACCCGGGACGTGGCGCGCCGTTCCTCGGCTTTGCCGTCCCCACGATCATGGGCGAGGTGCGCAAGCACTTCCGCGACCACACCTGGGCGGCCCGTGTACCCCGCCGCTACAAGGAACTGCGCCACCGGATCGTCAAGGCCGGCGATCCTCTCACTCAGCGCCTGGGCCGGGCGCCCAACGCCCGGGAGCTGGCCGCCGAGCTGGATGTCGACCTCATCGACATCACGCAGGCGCTGGTCGCCGCCAACGTCTACCAGTGCGATTCCCTCGATGCCGCGCGCACCGAACGCGACGACACGCCGTCCACGGCGGCCGCCGCGCTCGGTGTCGACGAGCCCTGCTACGAGCTGCTCGAACAGGCCGCCGCGGTGCGGCCGCTCATCGCCGATCTGCCCCAGCGCGACCGCGACATCCTCGTCCTGCGATTCTTCGAATCGAAAACGCAATCGGAGATCGCCGAGCATTTCGGGGTGTCGCAGATGCACGTGTCACGCCTGCTGACCCGCATTCTGGACACGCTGCGCGACGGGGTGTGGCGCACACCCGAGGACGCGGTCGCGCAGCCGTAGCGCTCGCGAATCGGCCGGTGCCGGCTATCCGCCGCGCTTCTCCGAGGCGACGAACAACAGCCCGCCGATCATCGCCATATTCTTGTGGAACTGCACCTGCTGCGGCTTGCGCGCCGCGGGGTCGTCGAGCGCCCAGAACGCGTGTCCCGCAATGGTTGTCGGCACCATCGAGGCGACCAGCGCCAGCGCCGACAGCCGCGGTAATCTGCCCAGCGCCAGCAATACGCCGGCGGCCACCTGGACGCCCGCGTTGACCTGCACCAGCAGCTTGTCGTCCTCGGGCAGCGGTACGACCGTGCGCACCGCCGCGAGAGTCGCCGCCGCCGCCTCCGGCCGGGCGCCGGGCTCGCGCAACGCGTCCGCGCCGAGCACGGCGTAGGTGGAGCCCATCAGTACGCGCGCCGCCGCACGCATCGGGTCGAAGGGCATATCAACTCCATTCCGGGGAGGGAGCGCTGCCGCGAATCACTGGTGCGCCGCCGCGGCGTGCGGTCGCCGCACGCTGACGGCCGAGGTCACCAGCAACCCGGCTGCCGCCAGACCCAGGACGGTGACGATCGCCCCCATGACGACATTGGTCCACAGCACGCCTGTGGGGCGCTCACCCACGACCCAGGGGCTGATGATCTGCCAGACGCCGATCGGGATCAGGACCCAGCTCAGCCCGTAGCCGTGCGTCGGCATCGCGGTGATCACCAGGCCGATCACGGCCACGGCGATACCGAGGATCAGATTCTGCATGACCAACTTCGGCGCGACGGAGAAATCGTTGATCACCCACGGCGTGATGGCCGTGAACAGTCCCGCCAGCAGGACCAATCCGTCGATCGTCACAACCGACGCACCACCAGGGCCGCCGTGGCGAGCCTCCCGCCCGGTGGGCCGGTCCACTGCGGTGCTCTGTGGATAGCTGACCATCTCGAGTCTCCTTCCCAACTTCGTTCGGTGCCGTCCGATCGGCCGGCACTGTCGGGCTACCCGGTGTCGCCGCGATGAACCCGGGCGTGGAGGCGGGATCAGGATGTGCGGTCCGGGCGATCCGTTCGGATGGCGGCAGACGCGGCGGCGCGGGAGCGGACGCCGAGTTTGGTGCGCGCGTTCGCGACGTGCCGATGCACGGTGTGCGGACTGAGAGTCAGCCGCTCGCCGATCTGCGCGTCGGTGAGCCCCTCGGCGACCAGGCGCAGAATTTCGCGCTCGCGCTCGGTCACCGCCTCGGGCCCCGGCGGTGCCGGCTCGGCCCGCACCGGATATCCCAGCCCGCGCAGAATCGCGTCGGCGACCGAGGTCGCATCACCGCGCCACGGGAAATGGTCCTCGCCGTACAGTTCCACGAAGCTCGCGCGGGGCACCCGGCGGGCGACGTCGAGGCCGAGCGCGAAAGGCACCGCACGATCGTCCCTGCGATGCAGCACGGTGGTCGGGACGGTGACGGCCGCCAGGTACTCGGTGGCGTCGAGTTCGTATGTGGCGGCCAAGGATCGGGCGGCCTGTTCCGCCGTCGCGGACAGCCGCTGGAATCGGGCGAACCGTTCGCGTTCGGCGCTGTCGGCGCCGGGCACGAACACATCGGCCAGCAATCGGGAACCCAATCCCCAGTGCGCGGAGATCGCGTCCACCAGCGCCCGGCGCGCACCGTCCGGTGCGATGTCCGCGCCGCGGGCGAACGATCCGTAGAGGACGAGCCGATGCACCCGGCGGGGCAGCCGGGCCGCGAGTCCCGCGGCGACGGCCGAGCCCGACGACGCGCCCAGTACGGCCACCCGCTCGAACCCCAGCGCATCGACGATGTCGGCGGTCACGGCGATTTCGCCGTCCGCATCGACCGGCACCCCCGCCTCGGACAGTCCTCGCCCCGGCTGGTCGTACCGTATGACGGTGAACCGGGTCGCCAGCCGGGACACGAAGGCGCGGAACAGCGGATCCTTCCAGTTGAGGATCAGGTGGCTGCACCACCACCCGCCGATCAGCAATGCGGGACCGCTGCCGACCACCGAACAGGCGACCTCGCCGCCGACGGTCCGCACCCGGTGGATCACCTGATCCTCGGCGCGCACCATGCTCCACCCTCTCGCGCGGCGGCCGTCGAGGCCGGCGCATCATCCGGCATCGATTATGGCCCGAAACGGCCATGACGCGAAGGGCCGCCACCGGCCACACTCGTACACCATGACCACAGCAACGTTCGGCGAACGATTCTTCGCCAGCTGGTATCCGGGCTTCATGGCCCGCGTCGATCGGGCCGGACAGGCCGATCTGCGCCGCACCCAGCTCACCCACGCATCCGGTCGCACCCTCGAAATCGGGGCCGGCGACGGCCTGTCCGTCTCGCACTATCCGGACGGCCTGGACGAACTCGTCCTGCTCGAACCGAATCCGGCGCTGCGCGCCCGCTTGGCAGCCCGCGCCGACGCCCTCTCCGCACCCGTCACCGTCGTGGACGGCGACGCGCACAGGCTGGACTTCCCGGCGGCCAGTTTCGACACCGTGACCGCCTCCCTGGTCTTCTGCTCGGTGCGTGACCCGGCCCGGGCGCTGCGCGAGGTCCATCGTGTACTGCGTCCCGGCGGCCGCTTCCTGTTCCACGAACACGTCCGCGGAACCGGCCTGCGCGCCGGCGTCCAGGACCTGCTCACCCCGCTGCAACGACGCCTCGCGGACGGCTGCCACGCCAATCGCGACTTCGAAAGTCTGCTCGCGGCAGCCGATTTCGATATCGAGGTCATCGAACGCACCCGGATGCCGACCGTGGTACCGACCATCGTGCCCTTGGTCGTCGGCACCGCGCGCCGGCGGTGAGGGCCCGGCGCCGCCGGTGCGGGCCTAGCTGTTGTGGGTCGTGACGTTGGTGACGCGGGGTATGGGGTGAGTTGATGGGGGCGGTTCTTTCGGCGGCAGGA
>NZ_LZML01000170.1:0-1061 GCF_001665695.1 Nocardia sp. 852002-51101_SCH5132738
AATCTCTCCTTCAACCGCCCGTCCGAGGGCATCTGATCACAGATCGCCCGGACTTACACGGTTGCCATGACACCCCCGCGCTCGCTCGCCAGTCGCGCCGCGATGCGGCGCTCTCGGCGGTCGACCACTTCGCCTGCGCTCCAGCGCGACAACACTGCTGCCAGCGCCTCGTTCGAGTCCGTGAATCGATCTGTCGCCGCGGCCAGCCGCCGGGCGTAGGTGGCGGCCTCCGCCGAGAACGGCGTGTTCAGGGTGGGGGCGTGTTCCCAGATCAGCTGGTGCCAGCCGCCGTCGTCGGGATCCTGGAAATAGACCGCGCGCACGTCGTCGTCGTTGATCCGGATCGGCCACTTCCCCGCCGCGACCCCTCCGTAAGGACTGCGGGTATTGCGGTAGCCATCCAGCGCCGCTCCGTTGTAGCGACGGCCATCGATCTCGACGCCGTAGTGCTGGATCGTGCGCCAAACCACCCGCAGGAACTCCAACACCAGCTGCGGCGACGCCGGGATCCGCAACAATCCGGCCTTGGCGATCCCGGCGGCGAACATATCGTTGGGCGAGACCCCCAACTCGGGCCATTCGGCCACGACCAGCCCGTCGTGAGCACTGCGGTGATAGACCGAGGTGATCCAGTCCCGGATCACGTCTTCGAGCTCGCGCAGGAACAGAAACGCCTGTTCCTCCAATCCGATCCCGCGGCTGTGGATGTCGGGGCCCTTGTAGGCGGGCAGATGCTGGATCAGGCCCTCGCGCAGCGACCGGAAGAACCTCTCGACAGTCGGTTTGTCGGTCGGCTTGTGCGGTTGCGCCGGCTGGATCGAGATCCCCAGCCGAGCACACACCCCGATCACATGCGACGACAGGAACGCCTTGCCGCGATCGATCACCAACGTCTCCGGCGGACACCAGGTCTCGCCGTCGTCGGCGTTCTCGGTGAACACCAGCCGATCGGGCAGTCCATGCACCGGCCCCAGCGACGGCCGGCCCGAGCCCCGGCCTGTGACCGCCTCGAACAACACCCCCGCAACGTCGAGGGCTTTGGTGGACACCGGCGTGACCTT
>NZ_LZML01000171.1:0-14392 GCF_001665695.1 Nocardia sp. 852002-51101_SCH5132738
ATCTCCACAACAGCACGAGCACAACGAAATCCGTGTTCTACACCACGAACCTCCTGTTCTCTTCAGGACACACCAACACGCTGATGGGCATCATGAACGGCCGCCCCGAATTGGTGCTGGCCGGCGGCGAATTCTTCTACTTCCTGCTCGAGCGGGTCTGAGCCGTGCCGCTGACCACTGCCGCGCTGTCGCGTGATCCGCGGGCTCCGTTCAGCCTCGAATCCGTCGCGATCGACGAGCCGCGCGCCGACGAGATCCTGGTCCGGATCGAGGCGTCGGGCATCTGCCACACCGATCTGGTCTCCCGCGCCGCCGGCGCGTCCGACCGCCCGGTGCTGCTCGGCCACGAGGGCGCGGGTGTGGTGGAGGCCGTCGGCGCCGAGGTGACGGGTGTGCGGCCCGGCGACCGGGTGGTGCTGACCTTCCGGCACTGCGGGAACTGCCGCAACTGCCGTCTCGGCCGGCTGCCGTACTGTGCGCGATCCACCGCGTTGAACCAGTTCGGCGGCCGTGCCGACCGCTCGCCCCGCATCACCGTCGACGGCACGCGCGTGCGCGACGGTTTCTTCGGGCAGTCGAGTTTCGCCGGGTACGCGCTGAGCACCGCGGACAACACGATCGTCGTCCCCGCCGACACCGATCCGGTCGTCGCCGCCGCGCTGGGCTGCGGTTTCCAGACCGGCGCGGGCGCGATCCTGAATGTGCTCGCCCCCGAACCGGATTCGCAGATCCTGATCTACGGCGCGGGTGCGGTCGGTATGGCCGGACTCCTGGCCGCGCGGACACTGCCCGGCACCACGGTGCTGGTCGTCGAACCCTCGGCCGATCGCCGTGCGCTGGCCCTCGAACTCGGCGCGGCCGCCGCGCTCGACCCGGCCGACGTCGAGACCGCCGCCACGATCGCCGAACTCACCGGCGGCGGCGCCACCCATGCCCTCGACACCACCGGCCGCCCGGAGGTGCTCGCCGCGGCGGTGGCGGCCCTGGCCACCGGTGGCGCGGTGGCGGTGGTCGGCCTCGGCGTCGGCGTCCCGCAACTCGACATGCGCGAGATCGTTTTGGGCGGCAAGACCATTCACGGTTGCCTGGAGGGCGACGCCGTGCCGCAGCGGTTCATCCCGCAGTTGCTGGAGCTCTACACGGCCGGGCGGCTACCGCTCGACCGGCTGGTCCGGTCCTACCCGTCCACCGAGATCGGCACCGCCCTGGCCGACCACCACGCGGGACGCGTCGTCAAACCCGTTCTGACCTGGTAACCCGCGACGCGGCGCCGCACGCACTCGGCGCCACCCCCGAGTGATCCGTGTACGAGCGCGTGGCGCGGGTATGGCGTCAGCGTTGCCCACCGAGACCACGAGGAGGTCGCAGCATGACAA
The DNA here is from genome assembly GCF_001665695.1 of Nocardia sp. 852002-51101_SCH5132738. Taxonomy (NCBI): domain Bacteria; kingdom Bacillati; phylum Actinomycetota; class Actinomycetes; order Mycobacteriales; family Nocardiaceae; genus Nocardia; species Nocardia sp. 852002-51101_SCH5132738. The sequence goes on from NZ_LZML01000171.1 coordinate 1,377, forward strand.
CAGTCACCGAATCGGTCGATGTGCACGTACCGGTGACCACCGCCTACAACCAGTGGACCCAGTTCGAATCGTTCCCGCAGTTCATGCAGGGCGTCGAGCGGGTCGAGCAGCGCGACGACACGCACACCCACTGGACGGTGCACGTCGCCGGCGCGACGCGCGAATTCGACGCGAAGATCACCGAGCAGCACCCCGACGAGCGGGTGTCGTGGACCTCGGAGGCCGGTCCCCGGCATGCGGGCGTGATCACCTTCCATCGGCTCGACGAGGACACCACGCGCGTCACCGCGCAGATGGATATCGATCCGGACGGGTTCGTGGAGAACGTCGCCGACAAGCTCGGAATACTCGATCGCCGCGTCAAGGGTGACCTCGAGCGTTTCCGCGACTTCATCGAGGCGCGCCCACAGGAATCCGGTGCGTGGCGCGGGGACGTCGACCGGCCCCGGCCGTAGCGAGTGCCCGTGACCTCGCCCGCCCCCGGTGGTTCGACGCCGCTCGACGCCGAGCCGGTCGATGCCGTGATCATCGGCGGCGGGCACAACGGCCTGGTGAGCGCCGCGCTGCTCGCCGATCACGGCTGGGATGTGGCGGTGCTGGAAACCCAGGACACCGCCGGGGGCGCCGTGCGCAGCGCCGAGCTGGTACCCGGCTACCGGATGGATCTGTTCAGCGCGTTCTATCCGATGGTCGGCGCCTCGCCGGCGCTGCGCGACCTCGGTCTGGACGATCACGGATTGCGGTGGAGCCGAGCGCCCATCGTGTACGGCCACCCGTCGAGCCCCGAGGATACGGATGCCGCCGTCGTGCATCCGGACGCCGAAGCCACGGCCGAGGCGCTGGCTCGGCGCGATCCCCGCGACGGCCGCACCTGGCTGCGGCTGGTCGAGCAGTGGCGGCAGGTGCGCGAACATCTGCTCGGGTCGTTCCTCGGCCCGTTCCCGCCCGTGCGCGGCGCGGCCGGGTTGTGGCGCGATCTCGGCTCCGCCGAACTGTTCCGCTATCTGCGGTTCCTGATGCTGCCGGTCGGGCGGATGGTCGACGAATTGTTCCACGACGAGGCCGCCAAACTGCTGATCCTGGGCAACGCGATGCATGCCGATGTCCCGGTGGACGCCCCCGGCAGCGGTGTCTACGGCTATCTGCTGACCATGCTCGCCCAGGACGGCGGATTTCCGGTTCCGGTGGGCGGAGCCGGGGCGCTGAGTGCGGCCCTGGTCCACCGCGCCGAATCGGCGGGGGCCCGGGTGCACTGCGGCCAGCCGGTGGACCGCGTTTTCATCCGCGACGGACGCGCCGCCGGGGTGATCACCGCCGCCGGCCAGGTGGTGCGGGCACGCAAGGCCGTCATCGCCGACATCGACGCGCCGACGCTCTACACCCGGCTGCTCGCCGACGCGGATCTGCCGCAACGGCTGCGCGCGGATCTCGAACGATTCACCTGGGACGCGCCGACCGTCAAGGTGAATTACGCGCTCTCCGAACCGATTCCGTGGCGATCGAAGCAGCTTCGGGCGGCGGGCACGGTGCATCTGGGCGCCGACCGGGCGGGGCTGGCGCGGTGGACCACCGATATCGGCACCGGCGTGGTACCGCACACGCCGTTCATGCTGTTCGGTCAGATGACCACGGCCGATCCCAGCCGGTCGGCGCCCGGCACCGAATCGGCGTGGGCCTACACCCACCTGCCGCGCGGGGTCACCGACGACGCCTCGGCCGACCTGCTGGCCGAACGGGTCGACGCCGTGCTCGAGGCCTACGCCCCCGGCTTCGGCAGCCGGATTCACGCACGAATCGTGCAGCGGCCCAGCGATTTGCACGGCGCCGACGGCAATCTCGTCGGCGGCGCGGTCAACGGCGGCACTTCCCAATTGCATCAACAGTTGGTGTTCCGCCCGGTTCCCGGGCTCGGCCGCCCCGAAACCGTGGTGCCGGGGCTGTATCTGGGCTCGGCGTCGGCACATCCGGGCGGCGGCGTGCACGGCACCTGCGGCGCCAACGCCGCCCGCGCCGCCTTGGCCGATTCCCGGCCCACCGGATGGCCGCGGCGAAAGTTGTTGTCCCGCTTGCACAGCGCCCTCTACGACACCGACCGCTGACCGGACGGAGACAGCTGTGGACCTGTCGATCACCGACGACGCTGCTGTCCTTCGGCGAGATCACGGTGCTGACCGACCCGAACTTCCTGCATCGCAACCAGCACGCCTATCTGGGTTACGGGCTGATCTCCCGGCGGCTGCCCGCCGGGCCGCGACTGCCCTTCGGACTCACCGTCACGATGGACGGGGCGCAGGGAACCGGACTCGTAGACCTGCTGCGACTGCCGCGCGCGGTGCCGGTGCACTACGACGACTACACCGTCTTCGCCTCCCCGCTCGTCGATTTCCGGGACCGGATGGGCCGGCGCGGCTGGGCCGACCGGATCGTGGAGATCCCGCGCGGCGAAACCGTCGTGCTGTGAGCGTCATCGGCACGTGTACGACGCGCCGCGCTGGGCATCCGGCCTGCAAATACCCGGCGAACAGGAGCACATCATGAGATCACCGCATCGTCTGCTGGTCACCACCGCCGCCGCGATCGGCCTCGGCCTGGGCGCGACCGCGGTCGGCGCGGCCCAACCGGCCGCGTTGTCGGCACAGGACAGTGATTTTCTCGTCGCCGTCCACCAGGGGAATATGACCGAGATGCTGTCGGGGGCCGGTGCGGCGGCCATGGGTACGTGTCAGCAGGTCCGCGATCTCGGTCCCGTTCTGGTCGCGGACCACACCCGGCTGGAGGCGATGGGCGCCGCGGTCGCGATACCGAACGGCGTCGCCCTGCCACTGATGCCGACCGCCGACCAGTCGCAGCAGATGCGCGACACGGCGATGAAGACCGGCCGCGACTACGACCTGGCCTGGCTGCACATGCAGGAAGGTTTCCACGTCCAGACGCTGCAGGCGGGCGCCACCGAGACCGCGCAGGGCAGCAGCCCGCAGGTCACGGCGCTGGCACAGAACGCCGCGCCCGTGGTTCAGCACCATCTGGACATGATTCGCGACGCGTTGGCGGTGTGCTGATGGGCGAGGTCACGATGGGAGTCCCCGGCTCGGCCGAGCAGGTGTTCGCCGTGCTGGCCGACGGCTGGTCCTACGGCCACTGGGTGGTGGGGTCCACCCATATGCGCGACGTGGATCAGGACTGGCCGCGAATCGGCTCCCGGATTCATCACAGCGTCGGCGCCTGGCCGCTGATGGCTCAGCAGGCCACCCGGGTGGTGGCCGTGGACCCGCCGAACAGCATCGAACTGGAGGCGGAGTTGTGGCCGCTGGGAGTGGCATGGATCCGGCTGGCGATGACGCCGATCGATGCCGACACCACCGAGGTGAGCATGAGCGAGGAGGTGATTCGCGGGCCGGGCCGGCTCATCCCCGACGTGCTGCAGACCCTGGCCCTCAAGCCCCGCAACAAACAGTCGCTGGCGCGCCTCTGTGATCTGGTGGCCTCCCATTACGTCGACACCCGCAAGATCGATACCCCTCGGCCCGGCACCCTCGCGCCCGACAACCCCGAGCCGTAGTCGCCGGCATTCCGCAGTCACCGGCGTTCATCGCGGCCGATGGTCCGGCCGCTGATCCTGATGCGTCGGGCGGCCCGGGCGAAACCGCATCGGCTCCGGATTCAACGGCGGGCTGCCGCCGGAGGTGTGCTCGCGCAAACCGGCGGCAAGCTCCGTCGCCACATCGACCGCGGAATGCGCCGGCCGCCAATCGAGTTCACGCCGCGCCCGCTCCGCCCGGACCAGACAGGCCCGGTCGGCCAGCTTCAGCCAGGAGGGGTGCAACGGCAGCAGTCCGATTCGCCAGCCCGCGAAGGCGGCGGCGCTCAGCACCGGGCGGGGGACGGGCAGCCGGAATCCGCCGAATATCTCGGTCAGCGTGGGTGGGGTGAGCACGGGTTCGGCGGCCAGGTCGAACGCGCCGGTGGCCCGCCGCACCAGGATGGCCCGGATCGCCGCGGCCACATCCTCGGCGTGCACGAGCTGCAGGCGAAGCCGCGGCCACAGCGGCACCGGCAACCACGGGCGCCCGACCGGAGAACGCGGCAGCCAGGGCCCGAGCAGCCAGTCGCCGAGTTCCGCGGCCGCGTCGGATTGGGCGATGCCGCACGGCCGGATCCGGGCGAGACCGACCGCCGGTCGTTCGCCGGCGAAGGCGTCCAGCCGCCGTTCCAGTTCGGCCTTGCCCTGACTGTAGGCACCGCCGGGTACGCCGTCGCGGGGCTGCTGCTCGTCGACGCGGGTCCAGCGCGGCGCGGGCGAATAGGCCGCCACCGACGACGCGACCGTCAGATGCGCCACGCCGCTGTCGGCCACCGCGCCCAGCACGTGGTCGGTGCCGATCCGGTTGGTGCGTTCCAGTGGCGGGTCGCTGCGGCGCGGATGCACCGCCCAGGCCAGGTGCACCACCGCGTCCGCCCCGTCGAAGGCCGCCGCCAGCGTGGGACGGGCCGCGGGATCTCCGATATCGCAGGCGAGCCAGCGTGCGCGCGCATACGGTTCCCGGTCGGCGAGCGGTGGCCGCCGGGCGATGGCGACGACCTCGGCGTCGGGCAACGCGCGCAACAGTGCCGTGCCGACATTGCCGCTCGCGCCCGTGATCGCGATACGCATACGCACCCTCCCCTACACCGAACAGCCGTCCGCGGTCGCCTCGGCCAGTTCGTCCACCACGTCGGCGATCGCTCCGCGGCGGCGCAGCGCGGCCGACTGCCGCCGGGCTCCGTTGCCGCGGGCCGTCACCGCGGCGATCGTCTCGGTCACGAACCGCTCCTCCTCGAGTTCCCGCAAGGCCGGGGTGACATGGTCGACGAGCCGGGCCAGCCGGATGCGGGCCGGTTCCACCCGGCCGTCCAGCGGATCGACGCCGTCGCCGTCGAGTCCTTCGCGCGCGGACTTCCAGTAGGCGGCGCGCAGGGTGGCGGCCGGTACCGCGGGCGCCCGCCGGCCGCGCCGCACCTCCGCACGGCCGACCACGGCCGCGGCACGTACCAGGCTCGCCAGCAACGCCGATTCCTCGGCCGTCACGGGAACGTCGCTGATGCGGATCTCCAGCGTCGGGAAATGCGTGGAGCGGCGAATATCCCAATAGACCATGCCGGTATCGAGGATGCTGCCGCAGGTCAGCATCATGTCGACCGCGGCGTCGTAGTCGGCGCAGGATGGGAAATACGGTGGCGGGCCGGCGCTGGGCCAGCGCCGCCACAGCACATTGCGCCAACTCGCGTATCCCGTGTCGGTGCCGCGGTAGACCGCAGAATTGGCTGTGAGCGAAAGGAATACCGGCAGCCAAGGCCGCAGATGATTGCTGATCTGCACCGCGGTCTCCGGATCGTCCACCGAGACGTGCACATGGCAACCGCACAGTCCCTGTTCGTGCGCGAGCATGCCGAAATGCTCCTCGATGCGGCGGTAGCGCGGCGTATCGGTGACCGGATAGGCGTCGGGCACGGTCGGCGGCACTCCGGTCGCGAGCAGTCGCGCGGTGTTGCCGGCCGCGGCGCGCACCACGGCGGCGCGCAACTGCCGCAATTCCCGCAGCAGATCGGCCGCGCGCGTATGCACCGAACTACTGGTTTCCACCTGACAGCTGGTCAGCTCCAACTGCAGATCGATACCGGCGTCGCATGCCGATCGCGCGACCTCGCGGTTCTTCGGGACCGGGGCTCCGGAGACGGGATCGACCAGCAGGAACTCCTCCTCGACCCCGAACGTCACATCGGCGGCATCCATCGGCTCACCCGCCCGGCACAGTTCATGGCTCGGAGATGCCCGGCGACCGGACCCGCAAACGCATTCCGGCGCGGATCGAGGTTTCACTCGGCGGGTGCGGGTAGCCGCCGCACGTGACCATTTCAGGACTACGAGAGTTGACCGAGCGCCCAGGGCCTTTCGCATCGGTCTACATCGAGACCGTCAGCGATACCGAGGATGCCGCGCACCAGCAGCGGCTGCGCAGCCGCGCGGTCCGCGAGACCCTGGACGAGGACGGTGCGGAAAGCGCCGTCCTCGACGCCGTCGAGCGCGGTCTGTCGGATCCACCGCCGGGGCGCGCTGGACAGGCGGTCATCGCCGACGTCGACGGTGTCCTGCTCACCGCGGCGCTGCCGGAGCCGCCCGCTCGCACCACCGTGCGACTGTCGGACATGCCGTATCTGCTACCGCTGCTGCAGCTGCGCCCGCCCGCCGTCGCCCACGTCGTCGTGGTGGTCGACGATCGCGGCGCCGATCTGTACACGGTCGACGGCGACGGTCACCGCACCGACCGCCGGACCGAGGGGGCGCATCATCCGGAGCACAAGGTGCGCGGTGGCGGGTGGTCGCATCGCTCGATGCAGAGCCGGGTCGAGGAGACGGTGCGCCGGACCATCGATGCCACCGCCGAGGAGGTGGTGCGCCTGGCCGACGGGGCCGCCGCCGGGCTGATCGTGGTGGCCGGCGAGATCAGCGCGCGCACCGCGCTGGTCGGCGCGCTGGCCTCACATCACCGGCAGGTCGTACAGCTCGACGGCTTCACCCGGCAGGCGAACGACGACCGGGCCGACCTCGACCGGCGGGTCGCCGAGGTGCTGCAGGACCGGGCGCGAGCCCGATTTCGCGACCTGGTGGACGGATACGAACAACGCCGCGCGCACGAACTCGCGGTGCAGGGCCTGCCCGGGGTCGCTGCGGCGCTCACCGAGCGCAACGTCGAGACACTGCTGATCGACCCCGCCGTCATCGGCGACCGGGCCGTGCACGCCGGGCCGGATCCGACCGCGGTGCAGGCGTCGGACCTGCCCTCGGGCCACAGCAACCTCCGTCGCGCCGACGAGGCGCTGCCGCTGGCCGCGCTCGCGGCCGGCGCCGGCATCGTGACCATCGATCGAGATCCCGTTCCGACCGACGGCGTCGCTGCCCTGCTCCGACACCGGTGATCCGCGAAAGGAGAGGACGATGGACCGAGGAAACACCAAACACGGTGCGCGCGAGGACGATCAACTGCGGCACGAACTACAGGGGACCTTGCGCGGCAACCGTTCCAGCCGCGCCGAACAGTGGCGCGATCCCGAACCACCCGCCGACGACGACCCGGAACTCACACCCCCGCACACCCCGACGCCGGAGGGCGCCGAGCACGACCGGACCGGCGAGGTCGACTGATCGCGTGCACCTCGAATCGGCGATCACTGCGCCGGTTACGGCCGAGCAGCCGGGGTACTTCTCCTGTACCGAGAACGATCCGCACGTAGCGCCCTATTCGTCAACGGCGACGGATACCCGCAATTCGGTCCCGCACAACGGAGTGCACCGGTGCGAGGCGTGCGACGGATCGTCTCTCCGGACGGGGCGGTAGTCACAGCAGGCATGGAGACTGCCGCGACGGCCGGCACCGACCTTACGGACGGTGCCGGCCGGTCTCTCCGATGATGTTGTGCCAAAAGATTTTTCGTGAGGTCGTCCCACCCGAACCGGGTGGCGACGCATGCGTCGGGCTGTCGCGCCCTCCCTCAATTCGATTGAGCGTCAGGCCAGGGAGACGATCAGCGCGATCGCGACGGCGACGAACACCAGTACGATCGCCGCGACGATGACGATCAACATCGCCCCGCTGGCGGGGAAATGGTGACGGGTGCTCGGCTCGGGCGCCGAGAGGCCCGAGGTCTGTGCCGTATCCGGCGGGGTGGAACCGGGGGCTACGCCACCACCGGGTTCCAGGTCCGGAGTCTTGGCCGGGTCCGGATCCATTGCAGACATGTTCGGCGTCCTGTCCGGGGCGAAGCGCCCCTGATCGTCGTCGGCTCTCACTGCAGCCCATACCCCGCACCGGCGCGGGCAACCACGCCGGTGCGGGAAATCGGGCGAAACCTGGGCCTGTGGCGCGGCGACAGACGGCCGCGATCGCGACGCACAGGTATGTGTTCGCCCGGTCCGGGTAGGCGTGAGATATGACCGACACACCTCCCCTCGCCCTGGTGACCGGCGCATCCAGCGGTATCGGGTTCGAGCTCGCCAGAGGATTGACCGAACGCGGTTACGAGGTGGTCATCGCCGCCGAGGACGGCCGCGTCCTCGACGCGGTGGCCTTCCGCTGATCGTGGACCGCTACGCCGCCGTCGACCTGCCCCGCACCACCACCGCGGCCGGGGCGGCACTGCTGCTCGGTCTGGGCGGGGTGCATCTTTACGTGCTGCTGCGCGAGGCGGGGCTGCCGAACTACCTGCGGGTGGGTTTCGGATTCCTGATCGCCTGCTGCGTCGTCGCCGCGGCGCTGGTGTGCGGGTCCCGCACCGCACGCGCGGGCTGGGCCCTGGGCGGGCTCGTCTGCCTCGCGTTCCTGGTCGTTTACGTGGTCAGCAGGCTCGCCGGGCTCCCCGGCCTGCCCGAGGTCCGAGGCTGGTGGGACAGCGCTCCGGGCAGCGTGGCCGGAGTCTGCGCACTGACCTTCCTGGCGGTGATCACCGCGATCGTGCTGGGTATCACCGTGGCGCATCCGCGGGCACAGCACTGGCACGACTGAACGGAACGGGGTGAAACACGATGACCACCTTGGATTTTCCGGCCTGGCTGCGCATCGAACATTGGCTCAATGTGCTGTTTCTGACCTTCGCGATGCGCAGCGGTGTGGAGATCCTGTCGAGCTACCCGAAACTCTTCTGGCGCGACGACAGCAAACCCGGCACCGAATGGGCGCGATTCACCCGCAAACGGATGCCGACCGACAAGCTCTACGACACTCTCGACGAGGAGGAGAGCTACCCCTCCCTGATCGCGCTGCCCGGCCACAAGAAATTGGGTCTCGGCAGACATTGGCATTTCGCGACGGTCGCGGGCTGGATACTCGTCGGCCTCGCCTATTACATCCTGCTGTTCGCGACCGGCCAGTGGCGGCGCTACATCCCGACCTCGTGGTCGCTGTTTCCCGCGGCCTGGCACGACATCGTGACGTACATGAGTTTCAATTTGCCGCCGCTGCTGCCGGGGCAGCCGTTCGACGCGGTGCAGAAACTCGCCTACGCCGGAGTGATCTTCGTGCTCGCCCCGTTCCAGATACTCACCGGCGCAGCGCAATCACCGGCCGTGGAGGCACGCTTTCCGTGGTTCGTGCGTATGTTCGGCGGCCGGCAGTCGGCGCGCAGCCTGCATTTCCTGGGTCTGCTGGCCTTCGCGGTGTTCATCGTCATCCACGTGTCGATGGTGTTCTTCTGGAGCTGGGGCCAGCTCAGCGCCTTGATGATCTTCGGACAGGTGCGCAATATCAATTGGGCGATCGCGCTGTCGTTCTTGATCATCGGCGCGATCGTGCTGCTGCATATCGCGGCCACGGTGTGGAGCCTGCGCGACCCGCGATCGGTGCAGCGCGTGCTGGGCGCCTTCGTGCGCCGGCTGCGTTTGGGCCTGCTCCGGCCACTGACACCTCGACAGGATTACTCGACCCGCGCCCTCTCGCCGGAACATCGGGTGAACGGCAAACCGCCCACGGCACTGCCGTACAAGGTGATGGCCGCGCACAATTTCGCCGATTGGCGCCTGGACGTCGGCGGTCTGGTCGAGCACCCGATGCGCCTGAGCCTGGACGATCTGCGCGCGATCGGCGAACCGCAGACCCAGCGGGTGCTGCACAACTGCGTACAGGGCTGGTCGAGTATCGGCGAGTGGACCGGACTGCCGCTGCGCGAACTCGTCGCCCGGGCCGGCCCGTTGCCGGACGCGAAGTATCTGTGCTTCCTCACCATGCAGGACACCGGTCGCGACGATCCGAGCGCCGACGGCGTCGGCCAGTTCTACGAGGTGCTGGATCTGGAGCTGGCCGACAGCCCGCAGACGCTGCTCGCCTATCGCATGAACGGCGAGCCGCTACCCATCGAACACGGTGCGCCGCTTCGGCTTCGGGTGGAGAACCAGGTCGGTTTCAAGATGGCGAAATGGATCGACCGGATCGAATTCGTCTCCGACTACTCCCATATCGGCCGCGGGATGGGCGGCTGGCGGGAGGACAACATCTACTACGACAAGGACGTCGAGATATGACGAACCAGCAGACGACGACCCCGCCGCGGCGACCGGAGAACATCGAACTGACCGAACGGCAACGCGATCGCGTCCTGGCCTACCTCGACCGACGGCGTGCACGCTGCCCCGCCTGTGGCGCAACGGATTTCCGTGTCGGCGATGCGCTGTATCTGGGGTTCCTGTTTCTCGACGAGGAACTCGACTCCTATATGGTCGCGCTGACCTGCGCGAATCCCGCATGTCCGGTGCCGCACACCGGAATCCGGATGCGCCGCGCTCAGTTGTGGCTCGAACCGGTGGCCTAGCGGGCGGGCTCGGACCGGCCGCCCGTTCGCGCCGGGGCCAGCCGGAAGCGCTCGATCGTCGCGGCGGCCGCGGCGAATTCGCCGGCCAGCCGGTCGAACCGGCCCCGGTCGGCCGCGGACAGGGCGTCACGTTCGCGGTAGTACACCACGCGCGGCAGCCGTCCCGACATCATCGCACCCCACCGGATGCCGAAGTCGTACACGACGCCGTCCGCCGCGGTCAGATCCGGGTCGGCGGCCAACTCTCGCAACCCCCGCAGCTGCTCACTCAAGATATCCAGATCCTCACCGACATCCACTGTGCCGGCACGGTTTTCGGACACGGCGACACCTCTCACAGTTGCGGCTTGGCGACGGAGACTACCTCGGGCCGGTCGCGGACGGTCAGATAGACCCGATGCGGCCCCACGGCGATCCCCGACCACGCCGATCCCTGCGCTCCGCGCGTCGGCAGGTCGAATCGGCGCAGCACGGGAATGGTGCCGTTCGCGTAGCCCTCGAAGCTGCGGGTTTCCAGCACCACCAGCTGCCGGTCCGTCGCGGCGTAGATGCGGGTGTCGTCGGTGGCCAGATAGCGGATCGGCGCGCCCAGGTCGACGGATCCGACCGTCTCGCTTCCGGATCCGTCGCGACGGGAGTCGAGGGCGACCAGCCTGCCCCCGGGCCGCGCCACGTACAACCGGGTGACCTTCGTGCCGTCCCCCGCCGCCGCGAGTACGGGTTCGTCGTCGGCGCCGGTTTCGTCCGCGGGTGAGGAACTGCCCTTGTAGTGCGCGCTCCCCCGCGGTCCGTAGATGTGGAACTCCACTTCACGGCTGCGGTTCGCCCCGTCGAGACGGGCTTGCGGACCCGCGTTCACGACCGTGGGCGCCCATGCGGTGCGGCGGTGCAGATCCACGGGCGTGACCGTGGCGCCGTCCTCGGAGAGCGCCAGCAGCATCCGCTCCCCGGAATCGAGGGCGAGATACGACGGCCGCGGTCCGGCGGACAGCGTGCCGGTATCGACCAGATCGGACAGCCGAATCGAGGCCACGGCCTGCCGATCGGTGGCGCTGACCAGCGCCGTGCCCTCGTCCACCGGGCTGATCTGCAGGTTCGGCCCCAAGCCCGGCAGGCGTGCCGAACCGACCGTGTCGCCGCGGCCGTCGGCCAAGCCGTTCACCTTCACCACGCGGTCGGGCGCCAGCGCCACGAGCGCTCCCGATCGGTAGGACCACACCGGTGCGTGCACGATCGCCCCGATAGGTGTCACCCGCACGGCGTCGGGTGCTTCCAATCGCGACCCCGGCGCCGAGCACCCGGCGACGGCCAGCACGGCCGCCGCCGGAACCAGATATCGTCGCAGCGCGCGCGTTACGCGGCCTGGGCCTGCCACATCCAATGCAGTTGCTCCAACCGGGCGGCGATATCGATGAGCAGATCCTGGGTGACCGGATCCGCCTTCTCCGAGGCGTCGATCCGCTCGCGCAGCCTGCGCACGACCGCGGCCAGGGTGGCGACGATCGCGCTGACCACGTCGCCGTCCTGCTGCCACCCCGCCGGGAACGGCTCGGCGCTGGAACTCTCCGCGACCGTGTGCGCGCGCCCGTCCGGGCTGACGCCGATCGCGGTGGCCCGTTCGGCCGCCGCGTCGGTGAAGCCGCGCGCGGTCTCGACCAGTTCGTCCAACGCCAGGTGGACGGTGCGGAACCGGGGGCCGATCACATTCCAGTGCGCCTGCTTGCCGATCAGGCTCAGATCGATCAGATCGACGACGGTGGCGCACAGCGCGTCACCGGCGATCCGTTGCTGTTCCGGCTCCAGCACCGTCGCGATCGGATCGGTGGTCGTGGAGGTCTTGGCCACGATGGTCTCCTTCCTCGCTGACAGTCATCACCTAGGCGACTGCTTGCGTGCACGACCTACCCGCTGCCGGCTACTCCAAACGAGGGGCCGGGTTCAGCCGGCGGCCATCGCCATCGCCAGATACACGACCATCACCGCGAACAGAAACCAGCCCGCGCCCTGCCATACCGGCCACGGCCGCCCGCCGCGCCACTGCCGCACGGTGATGACGAATGCGCCGATGCCGCCCAGCAACAACACGATTCCGGGCACCAGTCCCACGGCCAGCCGGGACGCGGTATCGCAGGCCACGTGGTCGGCGTTCGCGCACTGATCCCGCGAGGCCGCCCAGCCCAGGGCCACCCCGGCGACGATCGCCGCCAGCACCAGCACACCGACCGCATACCGCACCGCCCGCCGGAAACTCGGCGGGTCACTCCAGCGGGGGTCGACCTCGCGTGCCATCGTCACCTCCGGCCCGTTCGTCGTGCGCTCGTCACCGTCGCACTACCCGATCACCGTGGCACTACCCGGCCTCTCGGCGAATATTCGATCGGGACCCGGGGTGTCGTTTCGCCCCGGTCCTCCCGGGTAGGCGGTCGCTGAGGACCAAAGGAGGCCGATGTGCACCGCGAACCCGATCCGCCCGGTGAAACCGATTCGCGCAGCCCAGCCGACCCTGCCCGTCCGCCGCCGGCCCCCGGGCGATCACCCCGGCGGCGACCGGTGCCAGGCCGAGGTCGGCCAGTGCCGCCGCGGCGCGCAGTCCGGTCAGCCGGTGGGGTGATCGCCCGGGGGCCGGCGGCGGACGGGCGGGGCCGGCGGGGCCGCGCGAATCGGTTTCACCGGGCCCTTCG
>NZ_LZML01000172.1:0-35148 GCF_001665695.1 Nocardia sp. 852002-51101_SCH5132738
CGAAGACATCAACACCAGGCAAAACAAGCCCACTACCAGCGAAGACAGGCATTACATCACAAAGTGATGCTGGAGTATTAGATCCGCAACGGCACGTGTCCGGCCGCGGCCGGACACGTTGTCGTCGGGAATCGGGTGAAGAGTGAGTGATACTGCCGTACATGATCGTTGCGCATCATCCGGAGGATCGGCATTCGGCGTCGGGCGGTGTCGGCGGAGTGCGGGCATGAACTCCGCGCCGACCGCCGCCGATGTCGCCCGTGCCATGGACGAGCTGGGAGATCCCGGCCGCGCCCTCGAGTTGCGGCGGTTCTTCAAAACCGGGCCCGGGGACTACGGCGAGGGCGACGCCTTCCTCGGAGTCCCTGTGCCGCAGACCCGCAAGGTCGCGAAACAATTTTCCGCACTGCCCGTTTCGGAGATAGCTGAGCTTTTGCGGAGTCCGGTGCACGAACATCGGCTCGCGGCGTTGGTGATCGCGAACAATGCCATGGCGAAGGCGGGGAAACCGCGCACGTACGACGTTGCCGCGCAACAGGAAATCGTGGAGATGTATCTGGCGGCGGTGCGCAGCGGGCGCGTGAACAATTGGGATCTGGTCGACGTGTCGGCCGAGAACATCCTCGGCCCGTGGTTACTGGAACGGCCGCGCGATCTGCTCGACGAACTGGCGCGGTCGGAATCGCTGTGGGAACGACGGGTCGCATTGCTGACGACCTTCGCATTCATCAAGGCCGGCGACGCCTCGACCACGTTCGCACTGTGCGAACGGCTGCTCGACGATCGGCGCGACCTGATTCAGAAGGCGGTCGGATGGATGCTGCGGGAAGTCGGCAAACGGGTGGACCGCGCCCTGCTCACCGAATTCCTGGACCGCCGTGCCCACGATATGGGCCGCACGGCATTGAGTTACGCCACCGAACATCTGGAACCCGAGACGCGCGCGGCCTATCGGGCGCAACGGCAGGCGCCGTAAGCCGGCCCGCCGACTACGCGGTGTCCGCCGCTGCCGATACGGCGCCCATGCACCGCGGCGGATTCCCCTGCCGCGCACGGCCCAGCGGTCGGCTGCGGCAGCGGCGGTCCTCAGAACTGGATCTTCAGATGATCGGTGACCGGATGCGCCTGGCACCCGAGGATGTACCCGGCTTCGATGTCCTCCGGATCGAGAATCTCCGAATTGTCCATCTCCACTTTGCCTTCCAGCACGGTGCAGGCGCAGGAGCCGCATTCGCCTTCCTGGCAGGAGTACGGCACGTCCAGGCCCTTGGCGAGCATGATGTCGACCAGGGTCTGACGCCGCGGCCACTGCATGGAATGGGTCTGGCCGTCGAGTTCGACCTCCACGGTGGCCGCGTCGGCGGCGTCCTCCTCGCTGACCTCGACGGGGGCGCCGGCGGCGAACGGATCGCCGGACAGCGAATTGAAGACCTCGGCGTGGGTGCGGTTGCGCGGCACCTCCAGCTGGGCCAGTGCGTCGTGCACCCGGTCCATGAACGCCTTCGGCCCGCACATGAAGGCGCGGAAACCGGTGTACGGGGTGCACAGCGCGGCCAGTCCGTCGGCGGTGGGCAGGCCCTGCAGCGTCTCCAGCCAGTGCACCACCACGAGCCGCTGTGGATTCTTGTCGGCGAGTTCGCGCAGTTCGTCGGCGAAGATGACCGACTCCGGATCGCGGTTGGCGTAGACCAGCACGATCCGGCCGGTGCCGCGGGCGAGCGCCGATTTCAGGATCGACATCACCGGGGTGACACCGCTGCCGGCGGCGAACAGCAGCAGATCCTCGTCCAGATCCTTCGGCGTGAAGACGCCGGAAGGCGGCAGCACCTCGATCTCGTCACCGGCTTGCACGTTGTCGCACACCCAGTTCGACGCGTATCCGTCGACCGTGCGCTTCACGGTGACCTTCGGTTGCACATCGGTGTGCGGTGAGCTGGCCAGCGAATAGCAGCGCGCGACCGAACCGGTGCGCTCGCTCGGGATGCGCAGCGTCAGGAACTGGCCGGGCTGGTAGGCGAAGCGCTCGCGCAGTTCTTCGGGCACGTCGAAGACCAGTGAACAGGCGTCGGCCGTCTCGTTGACGACAGCGGCGACCCGCAGCACGGCCGATCGTGAGCTGTGCGGTACGACGGGATCGGCGGTGGTCATGGTGTCCTCTCGGGGCCGGGCGCTGGAGCAGGTAAACTAGAACGTGTTCTAATTTATGATACGTGGCCGTCCCGCTGCCGGACAAGCTGGGCCTCGAGCCCCGCGATCAGCACATCCATACCGAAGTCGTAGGAGTATTTGCCGCGCAGATCGCCCATGTGCTTGACGGCCCGCTCGACGGCTTCGGGAAGCGGCATGTCGACCAGCGCGGATCGGTCCCGTGGATTGACCCGGGCGCGGCCGAACAGATACGTGTGAATGGTGGCATAGGCGGCGAGCACATTGCGATCGTCGAAGCCCGCATCGGACAGGATTTCCATCACAGCGGCGATCAGATCGAGCTGTTT
Organism: Nocardia sp. 852002-51101_SCH5132738; assembly: GCF_001665695.1. Classification (NCBI taxonomy): domain Bacteria; kingdom Bacillati; phylum Actinomycetota; class Actinomycetes; order Mycobacteriales; family Nocardiaceae; genus Nocardia; species Nocardia sp. 852002-51101_SCH5132738. Next base: position 2,496 of record NZ_LZML01000172.1, read on the forward strand.
GCCCAGCGTCTGTTCGATCAGCACATCGCCGAGGCCCGGATGTTTGCGCAGCTTCTCGTCGATCTGATCGATGAGTTCGCGCAGGCGCTGCTGCCAGGTGCCGAATTCCGGCGGTGGGGTCCGCACGCCGGTCAGGGCCGCGCTGGCCACCAGATCGAGCAATTCGCGCTTGTCGGCGACGTAGTAGTAGGGCGCCATCGGCGAGACGCCCAGTTCGCGGGAGAGCCGGCGCATCGACAGCTTCTCCACGCCGTCGGCGCGCACCACACGCAATGCGGCCTCGACTATCTCGGCTTCCGAGAGTGTGTTGCCGCCCCCGCTCGTCTGCATCCGTCCGACTCCCATGCCACCTCTAGACCTGCGCAGCCCGCCCGACGGCCACCCGTCATCTGCTGTTCAACGTGCTTGCCTTCCGCAGTCTAGAGTGCGCGTTCGTGGTCGCGGCCCGGTACGTGGAGGAGATCGGCGCACACGGCGACGCCGCATCTCACGCGGTAGTAGCCGGAGATGAACTATCGCGTCCCACGCGGAATCTCGTTGATCATGAAGCGAATGTTGCCGTGCGATAGCCAGATAGCGTCGATGGTCATTGACACCCACGCAACGCCGGAGCCGGTGGGTTGCCGCCGGATTCGTATCGAATTCGGTCCGTTTTTTTCGACACGGGATGCCCGGAGGGCGGTTAGCGCATAGCATTCTTGGAATGCGCCATGATCGACTGCCCAACGGGTTCGGGGTGCGAATCGATCCTCGGGTGCGCACCTATTCCGGTGGACGGCTCTTGGTCGGTGGCTCGCCGACGAGGTTGCTGAAACTTGCTCCGGAAGCGGCCGCCCTGATCGGTGACGGGTATCTCGAAGTGACGGATCCCCAGTCCGCGGTGGTTGCCAGACGGCTGCTCGACTCCGGGGTGGCCAACCCGCGTCCGCGCCTGCTTCCTTCCCCGGAAGAGGTCACGGTCGTGGTGCCGCATTGCAACGACGCCGCCGGATTGCAGCGGCTGCTCTCTGCCCTGCGCGGGCACAGCGTGGTGGTCGTGGACGACGGTTCGGACCGGCCGGTTCGGATCCCGCGTACCGGTGGCCGTTGCCGCGTCACGGTGCTTCGCCACGATGCACGCCAGGGCGTGGTCGCCGCGCGCAATGCCGGACTGCGGGCGGCGACAACGGAATTCGTCGCATTTCTGGATTCCGATGTGGTCCCCCGCGCGGGCTGGCTGGAGGTCATGCTCGGCCATTTCAGCGATCCCGAGGTCGCGTTGGTCGCGCCCCGCATCGTCGCGCGCGAGCCGGATGCCAGTGTGCTGGGCCGCTACGAGAGCGCGCGGTCGTCGCTGGATTTCGGCCGCCGGGAAACCGCGGTCAGTTCGCGCGGCTCGGTGTCGTACGCGCCGGGCGCGGCCCTGCTGGTGCGGCGGCACGCCCTGCTGGCCGAGGGCGGATTCGACGAGCAGATGCGCTCGGCCGCCGATATCGATCTGTGCTGGCGACTCGAGCGCGCCGGCTGGCGGTTGCGCTACGAGCCCGCCGCGCACGTCGCCTACGATCAACCGGCCTCGTTCGGTAAGTGGTTCGGGCGCAAGGTTTCTCACGGCGCCGCCGCGGCGCCGCTGGCCCGGCGCCACGCCGGGATGGTCGCCCCGCTGTCGGTGCCGTTCTGGACCGTCGCCGCGACCGCGCTGCTGGCCACCGCCTCGCGGGCCGGAATCCTGGGCGGGCTCGCCACGCTGCTCGCCGCGCTGATCCGGCTGCGGCGGGTGTTCGCCGAACTCGACAATCCGACGCGGGTGGCGGCCATCCATCTGGCCCGCGGATTCTCCGCCGGGGTGTGGCGGATCGTCTCGGCGCTGTGCCGGCACTACTGGCCGGTGACCGTGCTGGCGATGATCGCCTCCCGGCGCATCCGCCGGCTGGCGGTCGCGCTGGCGATCGCCGACGGACTGGCCGACTGGTTCACCCACCGCGATGCCAGCGGCCTGGATCCGGTGCGGTATCTGATGTGCAAGCGGCTCGACGACCTCGCCTACGGGACCGGCCTCTGGTCGGGTGCGCTGCGTGCTCGCAACGTGGCCGCGCTGCGCCCGGCCGTTCCGCGGCATTGATGGCCGGGGTCACAATTGGCCCCGATATGCCGTCTACCTCACATTTCGCCGCGCTCCGATGCTGGTGTGACCTGTCGGACAAACCGTATGCTTCGCCCATGCCCTTCCTGACCCGCCGGTACAGTGTGGGACGGGAAAGAAAGGCAAATGGTCAGCAATCTCACAGGCGATAACCGTCCCGAGGGCAGGGTCGAGCCCGGGACACAGCTCGGTGCGCTGGAAGCCTATGCCGCTCAGGCCCACGGTTACCTCAGCGTCGGGGGTGATCAGCTCAATCAGCTGCCCGGATTGCTGCGTCCGCTGGTTCTGGAGTCCTGGCTGCGCAGTCTGCGCGGCGGGGTCGACCCCATGGACGTACTCGACGGCCGCGGTCTGCGCGGTGCCGATCTGCAGCGCTACCGCGACAACCATCCGATTGCCGCGGTGATGCCACTGGTCGACAAGCTGCTGCTGCAGGACGCCACCGGCATCGGCCTGATCGTGGTCGTCGCCGACCAGTTCGGCCGGGTGCTGTCGGTGCACGGCAATCCCGACCGGGTCGAGGCCGCCGCCGAGGTCGGCCTGCGCGAGGGCGACGATCTGTCCGAACGCCGCATCGGCACGAACGCGGTCGGACTGGTGGTCCGCACCGGGCGCGCCACCTGGATCCACGGCCCCGAACACTTTCTGCACCGGATGCATCAGCTCACCGGGGCGGCCGCGCCCGTCCACGATCCGGACGGCCGGTTGGTCGGCGTGCTGATGATCGCCGGCGGCGTGCGCGTCGCGCGCCCGGAGATTCTGGCATTGGTGAAGGCGGCCGCGACCGCGGCGGAAATGGATCTGGTCCTCGCGGCCGTGCGCACCGAACAACGAGGCGCGGATCGCCGTGCGTCCGTGGGGCATTCGACGCCGCCGCGGACCGCCGGCCGGCTGGCGCTGGAGGTGCTGGGGCTGGGCCAGCCGCAGTTGTCGGTCGACGGCGAGCGCATCGCGTTGTCGCAGCGGCATGCCGAGATCCTGCTGCTGCTGGCCGAACACGCCGAAGGTCTGTCCGCCGATCATCTGGCGTTGCTGCTCGACGACACCGACCTCGACAACGCCACCATCCGCGCCGCCATGTCGCGGCTGCGCTCGGTGGTCGGCCCGGACGTCTTCGGCTCGCGGCCGTATCGGTTGCGGGTGCCGGTGTCCACGGATGTGGAGGCGCTGCGCGCGGCACTGGACTCCGGTGACGCGCACAGCGCGGTCCGTCATTACACCGGACCGGTGCTGCCCCGTTCGACCGCTCCCGGAGTTATAGACATTCGCGATGAATTGCGGGTGCGGCTGCGAACCGCAGTGTTACGTTCCGGTGACGCGGCCGTGCTGAGCCGTTGGACCTCGGGAGCCGAGGGGCGTGACGATGCCGCCGCATGGGTGGCCTATCGAGCCACCGCCGATCGCGATTCCGCCCTGTATGCCCAGATCGAGGCCAAAATTCGGGTGCTCGACCGGCGGATGGGCGCCGATGCAACGCAGATGCAACGTTTCGGCTCGTAGGCTCCGCGTCTGAAAGTGTCCTGACTCACACAAACAGGTCACAGTGTGGTTTCGGGCACATCTCTGCCCCGAGATCGACCGAATTGGACGCTGGTCCGAGTTTTTTTGAAGGAACTGATTCCTTTTTATTAGTCTTCGGCCTAGTGTTCGCTGCATGAACGGTGGCGCGGGTCGCCACCGGCCGATGCAGGAGATGAGGCCGCGGGAGCTCGGGGCCGCGATGTTGGAGGAAGTCGAGTTCGAGGATGAGTTGGTGACCGCACCGGTTCACCGAAATTACTGAGACACAAACCATTTCGCTCTTTCACACCTTCGCGATCGCGTGAGGTGTATTCGCCGAACCATCCGTGGCAAAGCCAGGGTCCGCGCCGTCGCGCGGGGCCCGGGGCTTATTTCGTGCTGCCCGAAAAGCGTTCGGTCGCTGGGTATTTCGTCAAACGAGGAGGCTCTGGTGCAGAGTTCGGAGTTGAGCGGTTTCGGTCCGGGTGAAGGTCACGGCGCCGAGATCACATCGGATCCGTCGCCGTTCCCGTTGACGCCGGCGCAGCTCGGCGTCTGGTACGCCCAGCTGCTCGATCCGCGGACTCCGATCAACATCGCCCAGTACGTCGACATGCACGGAGACCTCGATGTCGAAGTGCTGCAAAAGGTCTCGGTCGAGGCGGCCCGGGAGTTCGGGTCCACGGTGGTGCGGCTCGGCGAAGTCGACGGCGAGCCGTATCAGTGCGTGGACCCGCGGCTACCCGTCGACATCGTGCCGGTCGATCTGCGCGACGCCCCCGATCCGGTCGCGGCGGCCCACGACTGGATGCGCGCGGACTACACGCGGCCGGTGGATCTGCTGACGGACCGGCTGTTCGCCGGCGCCGTGCTGCGGGTCGGTGAACGGCGCTGGTTCTGGTATCTGCGCGCCCACCACATCGTTCTCGACGGATTCGGCGCCCTGACCAACACCATGCGCGTCGCCGAGCGCTACACCGCCGAGCTGCGCGGCATCGAACCCGAACCCGCCAAGGCCGGCAGCCTCGAATCGCTGGTCGAGGGTGAACGCGGCTACCGCGACAGCACCCGGTTCGGCTCCGATCGCGGGTACTGGGGCGAGCGGGTCCGCGATCTGGACGGCGCGACCACGCTCAACGGCCGCAGCGCACCCCGCGCGGCCGGAAACCTGGTCTACGGCCGCCGGCTGCCGGACAAGATCGCCACCCGAATGAACGACCTTGCGACAGCGCATGATTCGACTGCGGCCGTGGTGTTGCTCGCGGCCTTCGCGGCCTATCTGGCCCGGCTGACCGGACGCGACGAGGCGGTGCTGAGCCTGCCGGTGACCGCCCGCACGACGGCCGTCATGCGGCGCTCGGCCGGCATGCTCTCCAATATCGTCCCGCTGCGGTTGCGGGTCGGGCAGGCCACCTGGGCGCAGCTGTTGCAGCAGACCCGGGTCGAGGTGGCCGGGGCCCTGCGGCATCAGCGCTACCGGCACGAGGACATCCGCCGCGACGCCGGCATGGAAGGCCTGGCCACCCGCCGCGCGCTGTTCGGGCCACTGGCCAACATCATGCTGTTCCGCAGTGACCTGACCCTGGGCGATACCACCGGCCGCTACCACGTGCTCTCGACCGGGCCGGTCGAGGATATGAGCCTCAACGTCTACTACGGCGACAGCGACCGGGTGCACGTCGACTTCGAGGCCAACCCGAATCTGTACCGCGCCGACGACATCGCCCGCCATCACGCCCGCTTCGTGCGGTTCCTGGAGCGGCTGGTCGACCTCGATCCCGAGCGGCCGCTGTCGTCGGTCGCGGTCACGACCGATCTGGAGCGTGAGGTCAGCCTCCGGATCTGGAATGCCACCGAGGTGGATATCGCCGCGCTTGCGGGTGCGGACGCGACCCTGGTGTCGATGTTCGAGCGCCAGGCGGCGCGGACCCCGGAGGCCGTCGCGCTGCGCGGATCGCGGACCCTCGGCTACGCCGGGTTCGCGGCCGAGGTCAACCGGCTCGCGCGCTATCTGATCGCGCGCGGCGCCGGACCGGAAACCACGGTGGCGCTGCATATTCGGCGTTCCCCGGAGCTCGTGGTCGCGATGTACGCGGTACTGGCGGCGGGTGCGGCGTATGTGCCGCTGGACCCCGACCATCCCGCCGAACGCATCGGCTACGTGCTCGAGACCGCGAAGCCGGTCTGCGTGCTGACCACCGCCGGCGATCACGGCGACGGTGACACCCGGTGGATCGACATCGACGAACTGGACCTGTCGGCGCTGTCCGCGGGGCCGGTGACCGACGCCGAGCGGATCTCGCCGCTGCGGCCGCAGCATCCCGCGTACGTCATCTTCACCTCCGGCTCCACCGGGCGGCCGAAGGGCGTCGCGGTCACCCATGCCGCGATCGTCAACCGGCTGGTCTGGATGCAGAGCGCCTACCGGCTCACCGCCGCGGACGTCGTCCTGCAGAAGACCCCCGCCACGTTCGACGTGTCGGTGTGGGAGTTCTTCTGGCCGTTGCAGGTCGGCGCGAGCCTGGTGCTGGCGACGCCCGACGGGCATCGCGACCCGGCCTACCTGCGCGCGGTGATCGCCGAATTCGGTGTCACCATCGCGCATTTCGTGCCTTCGATGCTGGCGGCCTTCCTCGGCGGCGTGGTCGACGCCTCCGAATTGAGTTCGCTGCGTGCGGTGTTCGCGTCCGGTGAGGCGTTGCCCGGACCGCTGGCGCAGCGACTGCGGGCCGCGGCGCCGCGCGCGCGGCTGCACAATCTGTACGGACCCACCGAGGCAGCGGTCGATGTCACCGCGCATCAGGTGGGCCCGCTCGATACCACCGGTGTGCCGATCGGCGCACCGGTTTTCAACACCCGGCTGTACGTGCTCGACGCACGGTTGCAGCCGGTGCCCGTCGGCGTTCCGGGTGAGCTGTATCTGTCGGGGGTTCAGCTCGCCCGGGGCTACGTCGGGAGGCCGGAGCTGACCGCCGAACGGTTCGTCGCCGATCCGTTCGCGGACAGTGAGACGGAGGCCGGCCCCGGGGCGCGGATGTATCGCACCGGGGATCTGGTCCGCTGGACGGCCGACGGTGAGCTCGAGTATCTGGGCCGCACCGATTTTCAGGTCAAACTGCGCGGGCTGCGGATCGAACTCGGCGAGATCGAAGCGGTGCTCGGCGCGGTGCCCGGGGTCGCGCGCGCGGTGGTCGTGGTGCGCGACGATGCCGGCACCGGTGCGCAACTGGTGGCCTATCTGGTCGAGACCACCGCCGGCGCGGTCGACGTGGCGCGCGTGCGCGGCGCGGCCGCGCGCGAGTTGCCCGGCTATATGGTGCCGGCGGCATATGTGATGCTGGCATCGCTGCCGGTCAACGCCTCCGGCAAACTCGATCGGGCCGCGCTTCCCGCGCCCGAGCGGACGGCCGGACAGTACCGCCGCCCGCAGTCGGTCTCGGAGCGGGCGGTCGCCGAGGTGTTCGGTGAGGTGCTCGGCCGTGAGCGCCTCGGACTCGACGACGACTTCTTCGCCCTGGGCGGTAATTCGCTGGTCGCGACGCAGGTGGCGGCACGATTGAACGCCGACCTCGGCTGCGCGCTGACCGTGCGGGAACTGTTCGAGGCCACCACGGTCGAGGCGCTGGCCGAGCTGATCGACCGCGCCTTCGAAACCGAGGACATGCACGAGAGCGCCGGGCCGGTCGCCGGGCCGCGACCGCAGGTGCTGCCGCTCTCGCCCGCGCAGCAGCGCATCTGGTTCCTCAACCGGTTCGAGGAGGACAGCGCCGGCTACAACATGCCGTTCGTGGTCCGGATGACCGGCGCGGTGGACACCGAGGCCCTGCGAGCGGCCCTGGCCGATGTGGTGGCCCGCCACGAGGTGTTGCGCACCGTCTTTCCGGCGGACGACGAGCTCGTGGCCCGGCAGCATATTCTCCCCGCCGGGCAGGTCGGGCCGGAGTCCTTCGCGGTGGAAACCGTTGCGGCGGAGGGCCTCGACGCGGAGTTGACGCGCCTGGCGGCACGCGGGTTCGATCTGACCGCCGAAATCCCGTTGCGAGCGACGATTTTCGAACTCGCCGCCGATGATGTCGCGCTGGCGATCGTGCTGCACCACATCGCCGCGGACGGACTCTCGCTGCCGGTGCTGGCGCGGGATGTGGCCGCGGCCTATACCCGCCGCCGGTCGGGTATCGACGCCCCCGAGGCGCTGCCGGCGGTGCAGTACGCCGATTACGCGCTGTGGCAACGGGATCGGCTCGGTATCTCCGAAGATCCCGAATCCCTGGCCGCCCAGCAGCTCGGCTACTGGGCGCACACGCTGGCGGGTATTCCCGACCAGCTGGACCTGCCCGCCGATCGGCCGCGGCCCGCGGTGGCCGCCGGCCGGGGCGCCACCTATCGCTTCGACCTACCCGCGGACCTGCACGCGGCGATCTCCGAACTCGCCCGTGCCCAAGGTGTTTCGACCTTCATGGTGCTGCACGGCGCGCTGGCCGCGCTGCTCGCGCGGATCTCGGGCGGCGACGACATCGTGATCGGCACTCCGGTGGCCGGGCGTGGTCACCGCGAACTCGACGATCTGATCGGCATGTTCGTCAACACGCTGGTGCTGCGCACCCGAGTGGCGGCCGACGAACCGTTCACCGCTCTGCTGCAACGGGTCCGGGCGGTGGACCTGGGCGCCTTCGCGCACGCCGATCTGCCGTTCGAACAGTTGGTGGAGGCGCTGAACCCGGTCCGTTCGCAGGCCCGCCACCCGTTGTTCCAGGTGATGCTGGGTGTGGCCGACACTCAGGACATCGCCGTCGAGTTACCCGGATTGTCCGTGCGGACGAGTACCCTGGACACGGCGGTGACCAAGTTCGACCTTCAACTGACGGTCACCGAAAGCTTCGCCGGTGCCGGTCCCGGGGAAGGTCCGGCACCGGCGGGGATCACGGCGGAGTTCACCTACGCCACAGATCTTTTCGAGTCGGACACCATCGCGGCGTATGCGCGGTGGTGGCGGCAACTGCTCGTCCAGGTGGTCGCCGAGCCCACTCGTGTGGTGGGCCGGCTGCCGCTGCTCGACGCCGCCGAGTTGCGGCGCACGATCGACGCCGGCCGCCGCGGCGCGGGGGAAACGGCTCCCGACGTGCTCACCGCGTTCGAGCGGCAGGCCCTCCTGCGGCCCGATGCGGTGGCCGTGGTCGACGGCGAGCGGCAATACACGTACGCCGAACTGTCGGCGCGGATCAACCGCCTGGCCCGCCATCTCGTCGGCGCGGGCGTCGGCCCGGAGTCGCTGGTCGTCCTGGGGATGCGCCGGTCGGCCGAGTTGGTGATCGCCGCCTACGCCGTGCTGGCCGCCGGCGGGGCGTACGTACCGGTCGACCCGGATCAGCCGACGGCCCGGTTGCGGCAGATGGCCGAGACCGCCGCGCCGGTATGCATGCTGACCGCCGGGGATGCGCCCGATCTGGACCTTCCGCGAATCGCGATCGATGCGCTCGAGCTCGACGGCCTGTCCGATCGCCCGCTCACCGACGCCGACCGGATCGCCCCGGTGCGGTCGGCCGACACCGCGTACGTCATCTTCACCTCCGGCTCCACCGGAACGCCGAAAGGCGTTGCCGTCCAGCGCGGTTCGCTCGACAACCAGATCGCCTGGATCGCCGCTGAATACGGGATCGGTGAGCGGGACGTGGTGCTGTTCAAGACCCCGGCGACCTTCGACGTTTCGGTATGGGAGCTGTTCGCGCCGCTCGGCAGCGGAGCGCGGCTGGTGGTCGCCGCGCCCGACGGGCATCGCGACACCGCGTATCTGGCCGCGACCATCGCCCGGCACGCCGTGACCATGATCTCGTTCGTACCGTCGCTGCTGGCGACTTTCGCGAACACCGTGACACCGGCCGATATCCGCACGCTGCGGTGTGTTCTCGTCGCCGGCGAGGCCCTCAACGGAGAGGCCGTGCGGGCGTTCGCCGCGGTGAGCGATGCCGCCGTGCACAATCTGTACGGGCCCACGGAATTCACCGTGCACGCCACCCACGCGCCGGTTGCGCCGGACCGCATCGGTCCCGCGCCGATCGGTAAGCCGGTGCGCGACAGCCACATTCTGGTGCTCGACCGGCAGCTGCGGCCCGTCCCCGATCTGGTGATCGGCGAGCTGTACCTGTCCGGTGCGCAGGTCGCCCGGGGGTACCACCGCCGGACCGGTGCGACCGCCCAGCGATTCGTGGCCGATCCGTTCGGCCCCGCGGGTGCTCGCATGTACCGCACCGGCGACCTGGTGCGCCGCCTCCGCAACGGGGATCTGGAATATCTGGGGCGCAGCGACTTCCAGGTGAAGGTGCGGGGCCAGCGCATCGAACTGGGCGAGATCGAGGCGGCGCTGCTGGCCACGCCCGGCATCGACGCGGCAGCGGTGCGGGTGTACCGGCATCGGGCCGGCGATCTGCTGGTGGCCTATGCGGTGTGCGACGGCGATCCGCGGACCCTCGCCGAAAGCAGGCTGCGGGATCGGCTGCCGTCGTACATGGTGCCCAGCGCCTACGTCGCGCTGGCGGCCATGCCGCTGACGGCCTCCGGCAAACTCGATCGCGCCGCCCTTCCCGATCCGGTACTGGCCACCGAACGGTTCCGTGCGCCGGAGAGCGCCGAGGAGAAGGCCGTGGCGGCGGTCTTCGCCGCTGTGCTGGGTGCCGAACAGGTCGGGCTCGACGACGACTTCTTCGCCCTCGGCGGCAATTCGCTGGTGGCGACCCAGGTGTCGGCCCGGCTGGCCGAGGCGCTGGACCGCGAGGTCGCGGTGCGCCTGCTGTTCGAGAACCCGGTGGTCGCGAATCTTGCCCGGCGACTGCGGGATTCGTCTCCCCGCCGGCATCGCGCGTTGACCGCCGGACCACGGCCGGAGCGGCTGCCGCTGTCCTACGCGCAGCAGCGGATGTGGTTCCGCAACCAGTTCGACACCGAATCGGCGGTCGACAATCTGACCACCGCCATCCGGCTGCGGGGCGAGCTGGATGTCACCGCCCTCGCCGCGGCGGTGCGTGATGTGCTGGCGCGGCACGAGGCCCTGCGTACCCGGTATCCCGCCGTCGACGGCGTGCCCTTCCAGCAGGTACTCGACCCGGCGGACGTGGTGGTCGACCTGGCGCCGCAGCCGGTGCCCGAGGACGAGTTGGCGCAGCGCCTGCGGGCCGAGGCGGCCGTCGCCTTCGCGGTGCGCGACCAGGCGCCGATTCGGACGGCGCTGCTGCGTAGCGCCGCCGATGTGCACGTGCTCGTCGTCTCCATTCACCACATCGCCGCGGACGGCTGGTCGATCGCGCCGCTGACGCGGGATCTGATGCAGGCCTATGCCGCGCGCACGGCCGGCCGGGCGCCGCAGTGGCTGCCGCTGCCCGTGCAGTACGCCGACTTCGCGCTCTGGCAGCGGGCCGTGCTCGGCTCCGAGGACGATCCGAATTCACCCATCGCCGAGCAGATCCGGTTCTGGGCAGGCGAACTGGCGGGCCTGCCCGACGTGCTGGCCCTGCCGGGCGATCGGCCGCGGCCGGCGACGGCGACGGGCCGCGGCGCCCGATACCGCTTCGCGGTGCCCGCCGAGACCGTCTCCGCGCTGCGTGAGCGGGCCGAGCGGACCGGCGCCACCTTCTTCATGGCGCTGCACGCCGCCTTCGCGGTGGTGCTGGCGAAACTGTCCGGGCAGCGCGATATCGCGATCGGCACGCCGATCGCCGGCCGGGGTGAGGCCGCGCTCGACGATCTGGTCGGCATGTTCGTCAATACGCTGGTGCTGCGCGCCGACGTCGCGCCCGAGTCCTCGTTCATCGCACTGCTCGACGCCGTGCGCGAGGGCGACCTGCGCGCCTTCGCCCACCGCGACGTTCCGTTCGAGCGTCTGGTCGAGGTGCTGAATCCGATGCGCTCGGCGGCCCGGCACCCGCTGTTCCAGGTGATGCTGGATCTGCGCCAGGCCGCCGCCGGCGAACCGCGACTGCCGGGGCTGCGCGCGACGACGCTCGAACTCGATTCCGGCACCGCCAAATTCGACCTGCACCTGACGGCCGAGGAAGCGGCCGACGGCAGCCTGGCGGCGGTCTTCGAATATGCGACGGACCTGTTCGACGAGCCGACCGTCGCGGGATTCGCGCGCCGGTTCCGCCTGGTACTGGAAGCCCTCCTCGCACAGCCGGAACGGCCCATCGGCGATATCGAACCGATGTCGGCCGCCGAACGCGAAGAAATCCTCGGCGCATGGAACGACACCGCCCACGAGGTGCCGGCGACCACACTGGCCGACCTGTTCGCCGAGCAGGCGCGGCGCAGCCCGAATGCCGTCGCCCTGCGCTTCGAGGGCGCCGAATGGACCTATGCCGGCTTCTCGGCGCGGGTGAATCGACTGGCGCGGCTGCTGGTTTCGATCGGCGTCGGCCCCGGCCGCACGGTGGCCCTGGGCATCCGCCGCAGCGACGATCTGGTGGTCGCCATGTACGCGGTGGTCGCCGCGGGCGCCGCCTACGTACCGCTCGACCCCGACCATCCCGCCCGGCGCATCGGTGACGTACTGCGCACCGCGCGGCCGGTGTGCGTGCTGACCCGCTCCACCGATGGGCTCGATCTCGATACGAGCGGTCTGGTCAGTCACTGCGCGGTCCTCGATATCGACCTGTTCGACACCGGCGACTACTCGTCGGCGCCGCTCACCGACGCCGACCGGCTGCGACCGCTGCGGCCGGGCCATCCCGCCTATGTCATCTTCACTTCGGGCTCGACGGGCAAACCCAAGGGTGTGGCGGTGAGCCACCGGGCGATCGTGAACCGGCTGGTGTGGATGCAGGCCGAGTACGAACTGGCCGCCGCCGACGTCGTACTGCAGAAGACTCCGGCGACCTTCGACGTGTCGGTGTGGGAGTTCTTCTGGCCGTTGCAGGTCGGCGCCCGGCTCGTGGTGGCCCGGCCCGACGGCCATCGCGACCCCGCCTACCTCGCCGAACTGATTCGCGCCGAACACGTTTCGGTGGCGCATTTCGTGCCCTCGATGCTCGCGGTGTTCCTCGCGCACGCGCGGTCGGGTTCGCTGCGGACGGTGTTCGCCTCCGGTGAGGCGCTACCCGCGGAGGTCGCGCAGCGCCTGCGGGCGGTCACCGGTGCGCGACTGCACAACCTCTACGGGCCGACCGAGGCCGCGGTCGACGTCACTGGCCACGAGGTCGTCGACACCGACACCGCGACCGTGCCGATCGGCCGCCCGGTGTTCAACACCCGGCTGTACGTGTTGGACGCGCGGCTGCGGCCGGTGCCGGTGGGCGTCGCCGGTGAGCTGTACCTGGCCGGCACGCAACTGGCCGAAGGGTACGTCGGCCGCCCCGACATCACCGCCGAACGGTTCGTGGCCGATCCGTTCGGTACCGGGGAGCGGCTCTACCGCACCGGCGATCTGGTGGCGTGGAACCCGCGTGGTGAACTGGAGTATCTGGGCCGCACCGACTTTCAGGTCAAGGTGCGCGGCCTGCGCATCGAATTGGGCGAGATCGAAGCGGCGCTCACCGCCGTGCCCGAGATCGCACAGGCCGTGGTGATCGTTCGCCACGATCCGCAGACCGGTGACCGGCTGGTCGCGTATCTGCTGCCCGCCGACGGCGCAGGCATCGATATCGACGCGGTGAAAGCCACACTGGCGCAGCGACTACCGGCCTACATGCTCCCCGCGGCCTACGTCGTACTCGACGCGTTCCCGCTCAACGGCTCGGGCAAGCTGGACCGCGGCGCCCTGCCCGATCCGGTCTGGCAGGCGCGCGAATATCACGCGCCGGCGACGGCGGCCGAAGCCGTGGTCGCCGAGGTCTTCGCGGAGGTGCTGGGCGCCGAGCGCGTAGGGCGCGACGACGATTTCTTCGACCTCGGCGGCAATTCGCTGCTCGCCACCCAGGTGCTGGCCCGCATCGGCGCCGCTCTGGACACGCAGCTGCCGGTTCGCCTGCTGTTCGAGGCCACCACGGTGACCGAGCTGGCGGCGCGGGCCGAGCTGCTGGCCGGCACCGGTGCGCGCGCGCCGCTGACCGCGCGCACGCTGCCGGAGCAGGTGCCGCTCTCGGCGGCACAGCGGCGGATCTGGTTCCTCAACCGCTTCCGCGCCGACGAGCGGGCGGCCGCCGCGGTCGACGTCATCCCGCTGGCGCTGCGATTGCGCGGAGCACTGGATATCGACGCCCTGCGCGCGGCCCTGGCCGATGTGGTGGAGCGGCACGAGACGTTGCGCACCCGCTACCCCGATACCGCGGACGGGCCGGTGCAGGTCGTCGAGCCCGCCGCGGCGCACATCCCGGCGTTGCGCGTGGCCGCGGTGAGCGAGCAGACGCTGGCCGAGCGCATCGCCGGGATCTGCGCCACCGAATTCGACCTCACCGTCGAAACCGGCTTGCGCGCCGAGCTTTTCGCGCTGTCCGCTGATCATCACGTACTGCTGCTGGTCCTGCATCACATCTGCGCGGACGGCCTTTCCCTGGGCCCCTTGGCCGCGGATGTGACGGCCGCGTACGCCGCGCGCCGCGACGGACGCGCGCCCGGCTGGCAGGACCTGCCGGTGCGCTACCGCGACTACACGCTGTGGCAGGCGGAAGTCCTCGGCGATCCGGCCGATCCGGAATCCGAACTGTCCCGCCAGCGCGAATTCTGGCGCACCCGCCTGGCCGGGCTGCCGGAACAGCTGGACCTGCCCACCGATCGGCCGCGTCCCGCGACACCGTCGTACCGCGGTGGCAGCCACCGCTTCCAGATCGACTCCGATCTGCACAGCGAACTGGGCGAACTGGCCCGCAAACACGAGACCACCCTGTTCAGCACGGTGCATGCCGCGCTGGCGGTGCTGCTGTCGCGCATGTCGGGCACCTCCGATATCGCGATCGGCACCCCGGTGGCCGGGCGCGGCGAGGCCGCGCTGGACGCGATGGTCGGCATGTTCGTCAACACCATCGTGTTGCGCAGCGAGATCGACAGTCGTGAGCACTTCCACACCGTGCTCGATACCGTTCGCGCGCAGGATATTTCGGCCCTGTCGCAGGTGGACGTGCCGTTCGAGCAGGTGGTGGAGATGCTGGCGCCGGCCCGCACGGCGAGCCGTCATCCGCTGTTCCAGGTGGCGCTGACCTTCCAGAACTTCACCCTGCCCGAGGTCGAGTTGGCGGGGCTGCACGTCACGCCCGAGGCGGTCGACGCGGCCGCCGTCGCGTTCGACCTCCAGTTCACGCTGGTCGAGTCCATCGACGACGACGGTCGTGCGGGCGGGATGTCGGTCGAGATCACCTATGCCGCCGATCTTTTCGATGCGTCGACGATCGCGGAGCTGGCCCGGCGCTTCGAGCAGGTGCTGGCCGCGGTCAGCCACGACCACACCGTCGTGGTCGGCGACATCCAGTTGCTCAGCGCCGAGGAACAGCATCGCGCGCTGTACGAATGGTCCGTCAGCGGCGACGATCGTTCCGAAACGACCACCATCGCAGCGCGTTTCGCGGCGGCCGCGCGGGCGGACCGAACGGCCGTCGCGGTGCGGGCCGGCGACGCGGCCCTCACCTACGGCGA
Source organism: Nocardia sp. 852002-51101_SCH5132738 (assembly GCF_001665695.1). Classification (NCBI taxonomy): domain Bacteria; kingdom Bacillati; phylum Actinomycetota; class Actinomycetes; order Mycobacteriales; family Nocardiaceae; genus Nocardia; species Nocardia sp. 852002-51101_SCH5132738. Next base: position 17,668 of record NZ_LZML01000172.1, read on the forward strand.
ACTCGAGGACCGGGCCCACGGCCTCGCCCGGCGCCTGATCGCGGCCGGCGCCGGTCCGGAAACACTTGTCGCCGTGGCGCTGCCACGCTCGGCCGACCTGATCGTCGCACTGCTCGCGGTCGTCGAATCCGGCGCCGGTTATCTGCCGATCGATCCGGACTACCCCGGCGACCGGATCGAATACATCCTCGCCGACGCCCGGCCGGTGTGCGCGATCACCGGTACGGACGGCCCGGCCCGCGGCTGGTTCGACGGCCCGGTAATCGACCTGGACACCGTGTCCTGGCAGGAGCTGGACACCGCGCCGATCACCGATGCCGACCGCCGCTCGCCGCTGCGCCCGGACAACACCGCCTACGTCATCTACACCTCCGGTTCCACCGGCCGACCCAAGGGTGTGCAGATTCCGCACGCCAATGTGATTCGGCTGCTGGACAATTCCCGCGAGCGATTCGGTTTCGACCACTCCGATGTGTGGACGCTGTTCCACTCCTACGCCTTCGACTTCTCGGTGTGGGAACTGTGGGGTGCGCTGCTGCACGGCGGCCGGATCGTGGTCGTCGACTACTTCACCTCCCGGTCGCCGCAGCAATTCCGGGAGCTGCTGATCGATGAGGGCGTGACGGTCCTCAACCAGACGCCCTCGGCGTTCTACCAGCTGATGAGCGCGGACCTGGCCGACGCTCCGGCCGACTACCGGCTGCGCTGTGTGATCTTCGGCGGCGAAGCGCTGGAGCCGGCGCGGCTGCGGGACTGGTTGGCGCGGTATCCGCACACACCGCGGCTGATCAATATGTACGGCATCACCGAGACGACGGTGCACGTGTCGTTCCGGCCGATCGACGCGCGCACCGGTGCGGCCGGGGTGATCGGAGGCGCCCTGCCGGGTCTGACCGTGCGGTTGCTCGATTCGCGGCTGCGGCCGGTGCCGGTGGGTGTGCCGGGCGAAATCTACGTCTCCGGCGGACAACTCGCCCGCGGATATCTGCGGCGGCCCGCCTTGACCGCGGGGCGCTTCGTGGCCGACCCCTACGGGACGGCGGGTTCACTCGCCTACCGCTCCGGTGACCTCGCGCGGTGGACCGCGACCGGTGACCTCGAATATCTGGGACGCGCCGACCACCAGGTCAACCTGCGCGGCTTCCGGGTGGAACTCGGCGAGATCGAGGCCGCGCTGATGGCGGTGGACGCGGTGGCACAGGCCGCGGTCGTGGTCCGCGCGGACGACGGAGCCGAGGCCCGGATCGTCGGATATGCGGTGGGCGCCGACCTCGACGTGGCGTCGGTGCGCCGCGCGGTCGCCGAGCGGCTGCCCGAGCACATGGTTCCGGCCGCCGTGGTCGCGGTCGACCGAATTCCGTTGACCGTCAACGGAAAGCTCGACGTGCGCGCCCTTCCGGCGCCGGTGTTCGAGACGGTCGGTTACCGCCGGCCGGCGACCGCCGCCGAGCAGATCGTGGCCGATGTGTTCACCGAGGTGCTCGGCGAACTCGGCACCGACCGGGCGGTGGGCGCCGACGACGACTTCTTCGCCCTCGGCGGCAGCTCGCTCTCGGCGGCCAAGGCCGTCGCCCGCATCGGCGCGGCCCTGGGTGTGAGCGTCCCGGTGCGCACGCTGTTCGAGAATCCGCGGGTCGCCGATCTCGCGGTGGCGGCACTGACGGGCGGTGACCGGCCGGCCCTGGTCGTCGGTGCGCGCCCGGTCCGGCTGCCGCTCTCGCCGGCGCAGCAGCGGATGTGGTTCCTCAACCGGTTCGACCGCGCCTCGGCCGCCTACAACATTCCGCTCGCGCTGCGCCTGTCCGGCGACCTGGACGAGCAGGCCCTCGCCGCGGCACTGCGTGATGTCGTGGCGCGGCACGAATCGCTGCGTACCGTCTACCCCGAGATCGGCGGCGAACCGGCGCAGGTGATCTTGCCGGTCGAGCGGGTCCACATCGACACGACGGCCGTACCGGTCGCCGAAGACGCACTGCCGCAACGAATCCGGGAGTTGTTCGGCACCGGATTCGACGTCACCGCCGACGTGCCCGTGCGGGTGCGGGTGTTCGAACTCGCCCCCGACGAGCATGTGCTCGCGGCGGTGCTGCATCACATCTGCGCCGACGGATCCTCGATCGTGCCGTTCGTCGCCGATCTGATGCGCGCCTACGAGGCACGGGTCCGGTCCGACGGGCCCGGCTGGTCGCCGCTGCCGATCCAGTACGCCGACTACGCGCTGTGGCAGAAGCGTCTGCTGGGCGCCGAGGACGACGCGGAATCGGTGGCCGCCCGGCAGATCGCGTTCTGGCGCGAGACGCTGGCCGGGCTGCCGGATCAGCTCGACCTGCCGACCGACCGGCCTCGCCCGGCCCGGCAGAGCCTGCACGGCCGCCGCGTCGAATTCGCCGTCGACGCCGCGGTGCACCGGCAGCTGGCCGGCGTGGGCCGCAGCGCCGGCGCCACGGTGTTCATGGTCGTGCACGCGGCGTTCGCGGCGGTGCTGGCCCGGCTCTGCGATACCGGCGACATCGCGGTGGGCACGCCCGTCGCGGGGCGTAACGACGCCGCGCTGGACGAGGTCATCGGCATGTTCGTCAACACCGTGGTGTTGCGGACCGCGGTCGATGTGGACGCGCGCTTCGACACGCTGCTCGACGGCGTGCGCGCCACCGATATCGCCGCGCTCTCGCATACCGATGTGCCGTTCGAACGCCTCGTCGAGGTGTTGAATCCGCGCCGCTCGACCGCTCGGCATCCGCTGGTGCAGGTGGGTCTGTCGTTCCAGAACCACGATCGCGCCACCCTGCGACTACCCGGCCTGACCGTCACCGAGGTCGAATCCGACAGCACGACAGCGCAATTCGATCTGCATCTGTTCGCCGTCGACCACCACACCGAGTCCGGAGTCCCGGCCGGCATCGAGCTGGCTCTCGGCTATGCGACCGATCTGTTCACCGCCGAGACCGCCGAGCGGATCGCCGCGCAGGTGAACCGCGTCCTACATGCGGTGGCCGCCGCGCCCGCGACCCGGATTCGCGATCTCGACCTGCTCGGTGAGCAGCAGTACCGGTTCGTGATCGAGGACGGCAATCGGACCGCGCGGGAGGTTCCCGAGGCGACGCTGGTGGATCTGTTCGATGCCCGGGTCGCCGCGAATCCCGCGGCGGTGGCGCTGATCGACGCGGCCGGCGCCGAACTGAGCTATCGCGACTTCGACGTCCGGGTCAACCGCCTGGCCCGTCACCTCATCGGCCTCGGCGTGCGCCCGGAGACGACTGTGGTGCTGGCGCTGCGCCGTTCGGTCGATCTGGTGATCGCCATGTTCGCGGTGGCCAAGGCCGGCGGCGCCTATGTGCCGATCGATCCCGACCATCCGGCCGATCGGATCGCGCAGATCGTCGAGACCGCGCGGCCGGTGTGCGTCCTGGGCGGCGGTGCGGTGCCGGGCGTGGGTGACGACATCGCGACGGTGGATCCCGGTACGGATCTGTCCGCGTATCCGGGCACGCCGATCACCGCCGCCGATCGGCTCGCGCCGCTGCGGCCGTCGAATACCGCCTACGTCGTGTTCACCTCCGGCTCCACCGGACGCCCCAAGGGCGTGGCGATCTCGCACGGCGCGATCGTCAACCAATTGCTGTGGCTGCGTAGCGAATTCGGCATCGACAGTGCCGACCGCGCGCTGCTCAAGACGCCCGCGACCTTCGACCTGTCGGTATGGGAGTTCTGGTCGCTGCTGGTCAGCGGCGGAGTCCTGGTGATCAGCGAGCCGGGCAGCGAACGCGATCCCGACCACCTGCGCGAGCTCATGCGGCGGCACCGGGTGAGCATCCTGTTCACGGTGCCCTCGCTGCTGGGCATGCTGCTGGCCGACGAGATCGGCTTGCCGCAGACGGTGCGGGCCGTCCTCGCGATCGGTGAGGCGCTGCCGCAGTCGACGGCGCGCCAGTTCGGAACCCGCTGCGACGCAACGCTGTTCAACCTCTACGGTCCCACCGAAACCGCCGTCTCGATCACCTCGCACCGGGTCGGCGCCGATCCGGAGCCGGTGGTGCCGATCGGCGCGCCGGTGTGGAACAGCCGGACCTATGTGCTCGATCGGCGGCTGCGGCCGGTGCCGCCGGGCGTGCCCGGCGAGCTGTATCTGGCCGGCGACCAGCTGGCCCGCGGTTATGCGGAACAACCGGCGCTCACGGCGGGCCGTTTCGTCGCCGATCCCTTCCACGGCGGCCGCATGTACCGCACGGGCGATATCGTGCGCCGCCGCGCCGACGGGCTGCTCGAGTATCTGGAGCGGGCCGACTTCCAGGTCAAGATCGGTGGTTTCCGGATCGAACTCGGCGACGTGGAGGCGGCCCTGCTGCGCCGGCCCGGCGTCGAGGCCGCGGTCGCGGTGGCCCGCACCGACGGCAACGCGGGACCGCGCCTGATCGCCTACGCGGCGGTGCCCGGCGCCGATGTCGACGCGGGCACGCTGCGCGCGGCGCTCGGCAGCGAACTGCCGAAATACATGGTGCCCGCGGCCGTGGTGGTGCTGGACGCGCTGCCGCTCAACGCCAACGGCAAGGTCGACCGCGACCGGCTGCCCGCCCCGGTGCTGTCCGAGGCCGAGTTCCGGGCGCCCGATACCGAGACCGAACGCCTGGTGGCGGCGGAATTCGCCGATATCGTCGGGCGGTCCGCCGACGGCGAGTCGCCCATCGGCGCCGACACCGACTTCTTCGAACTCGGCGGCAACTCGCTCGCGGCCGCCCGCCTGGCCGCGCGGCTGGGTGCGGCCTCGGGCGTGCGGGTGCCGGTCGCCGCGGTCTTCACCGCGCCGACCGTCGCGGCGCTGGCCGCCTGGATCGATGCGGCCGAGCGGGATGTCCGTCCACCGCTGCGGCCGCGGACCACCGGCGCGCCGGTACCGCTGTCGCTCGCCCAGCAGCGGATGTGGGTGCTGAACCGGCTCGCCCCGGATTCGGCCGCCTATCACGTGCCGGTCGCGTTGCGCCTGACCGGGACGCTGGAACTCGACGCCCTCCGGGCCGCGCTCGCGGATCTGGTGCAGCGCCACGACATCCTGCGCACCCGGTATCCGGAAGCCCGCACCACCTCCGGCGAACCGGAACCGGTGCAGGAGGTGCTGCCCGCCACGCCGGTCGGCCTCGATCCGATGCCGGTGCGGCGCGACGAGATCGACGAGCGCATCGCCGAGATCGTCGCCGTCGGCTTCGACGTCACGGCCGCCCCACCGGTGCGGGTGCGTCTGCTGCGGGTGGCCGACGACGAGCACATCCTCGTCGTGGTGGTCCACCACATCAGTGCCGACGGCTATTCGATGGCCCCGCTGACCCGCGATCTGATCGCGGCCTACACCAGCCGGTTGGCCGGAACCGCGCCCCAGTGGAGTCCGCTGCCGATCCAGTACGCCGACTACAGCGAATGGATGCGGACCGTACTCGGCGCCGCGACAGACCCGGACAGCGTGCTGTCCGAACAGCTCGGCTACTGGCGCGACCGCCTGGCCGGCGCGCCCGAGCAGCTGGCGCTGCCCACCGACCGGCCGCGTCCCGCCCGCCGCGAGATGCGCGGTGCGACGGTCGACTTCGCCTTCGATCAGCCGCTGGTCGCGCAGCTGGCCGGTGTCGCGCGAGCACACGGGACGACCCTGTTCTCCACGATGCACGCCGCCTTCGCGGTGCTGCTGGCGAAGCTGTCCGGACAGTCCGACATCGTCGTCGGCGCGCCGGTGGCCGGGCGCGGGGAACGTGAACTCGACGATCTGGTCGGCATGTTCGTCAACACGGTGACGTTGCGCACCGAGATCGACGCCCGAACGAGTTTCGCCGAGCTGCTGCGGAGTGTGCGGGAAGCCGACCTGGCGGCGCTCGGCCGCACCGAGGTGCCGTTCGAACGGGTGGTGGAGGCGCTGGGCCGCACCCGCACCAGCGCTTACACGCCGATCTTCCAGGTGCTGTTCACCTTCCAGAACCTGCCGGCCACGGCGGTCACACTGCCCGGTCTGCGGGTCGAGACGCTCGAACCGGCGCTGCCGGAGGCGAAATTCGATCTGCAGCTCACCGCGCTGGAGGAATTCGGCGCCGACGGTGAACTGCAGCGGCTGCGGATGCAATTCTGCTATCCCACCGACATCTTCGACGAGCGCACGGTGCGATTGTTCGCCGAACGACTACAGCTGATCGTGCGGGCGGTGGCGGCGGATCCGTCGATCACCGTGCGCGCGATCGACATTCGCACCGCCGAGGAGCGCAACCGCCGCACCGGCCGCGCGGCAACCACCCGGCTGCCCGATGATCTGGTCGATCTCATCGCCGCCGCGGCCGGAACGGCGCCCGATTCGCTGGCCGTCGAATTCGGCGGGCGCGGCATCGGATTCGCGGAACTGCACCACAAACTGGTCACCGTCGGCCGGGCCATGGGCGCGAACGCAACTCCCGACGCGCTGGTCAACGTCGCGCTGGCCGGCCTGCTGCCCGGCGTTCTCGCCGCCGGCGCCGGCGGACTCACCACCATGCTCGAGGCCCTGCATCTGCGCGCACAGGGCGTGATCACCACGGAAGGAACCCACTGATGACGCATGCAGAGTCGGTTACACCCGTCCGGTCCACCGAGCACCCCGCGCTGCGCGGCGCCTACGGCATCGCGGATCTGCCGTACCTGATCGAGGTCGTCGCCGACCTGGAACCGCAGCGCGTCGCGGTCCGGCACGCGGACGTCGCGATCACCTATGCCGAGCTGGGCGCGGAGCTGACCACGCTGGCCGCGGCGATGGGTGATGCGCTGACCCCCGATGCGCTCGTGCAGGTGGTGATCTCGGGCCGGCTGCCGGCACTGCTGGAATCGGGGGAGGGCGCACTGGCCGCCGCCGTCTCCGATCTGCTCGACGACGCGCTCACCGCGGCCGCGGATGTGCTCGATCCCGGCCTGGCTCCCGCCGATACGCTCGCCACACTGTTCGCCGAGCAGGTGCGTCGCACGCCCGGTCTGGTCGCGGTGGAATTCGACGGCAGCACCCTCACCTACGCCGAACTCGACGCCCGGGCGAACGCGCTGGCCTGGCAGCTGGTCCGGCTGGGAGTGGGCCCGGATGCGCGGGTGGGCGTGTCCATGCACCGGTCGCTGGAACTGGTGATCGGTATGTACGCCATCCACAAGGCCGGTGGCGCCTACGTGCCGATCGACCCGGAACATCCCGCCGATCGAATCGCGTACGTGCTGGAGATCGCCGCGCCCGTCGTGGTCCTCACCCATGCCGGCAGTCCCTCGTTCGACGGTGTGCCCGTGCTGCGGGTGGACGAATTCGACTGGGAGACAGAGGCTTCGATCTCGGTGCTGGAGTCCGGTGAGGTGGTGCCGGCACGCCCGGACAACACCGCCTACGTCATCTTCACCTCGGGTTCGACCGGCCGGCCCAAGGGGGTCGCGGTCTCGCACCGCGCCATCGTGGCGAATCTGCGCTGGCGGCAGCGGTGCTACCGCATGCACGCCGCGGATGTGGTGCTGCAGAAGACCCCGTTCACCTTCGACGTGTCGGTGTGGGAGTTCTTCTGGCCCCTGCAGGTCGGTGCCCGGCTGGTGATCGCCGCGCCGGACGGCCATCGCGATCCGGCGTATCTGATCCGGACCATCGCCGGCAAGCACATCACCATCGCGCATTTCGTGCCGTCCATGCTGGCGGTGTTCGCCGCCGCGGTCGCGGATGCCGAGGCGATGAGCGATATCGACTCCCTGCGTGCGGTTTTCGCCTCCGGTGAGGCGCTGCCCGCCGCGACCGGCGCCGCCTTCCGTGACGTGAGCGGGGCGAGCCTGCACAATCTGTACGGGCCTACCGAGGCCGCGGTCGACGTGACCGCCCACGAGGTGACCGCGGCCGATACGGTCTCGGTCCCGATCGGCGCCGCGGCCGACGACACCGATCTGCACGTCCTCGACGACAATCTGCAACCCGTCCCCGACGGTGTGGTGGGCGAGCTGTACTTGTCCGGTGTGCAGCTGGCCCGCGGCTACCTCGGTCGCGCGGGGCTGACCGCCGAGAGGTTCGTCGCCAACCCGCACGGCGCGCCCGGTGACCGCATGTACCGCACCGGCGACCTGGTGCGCTGGAACAGCGGTATCGACGGCGGCCCGCGCGAATTGGAATACTTGGGCCGCAGCGACTTCCAGGTGAAGCTGCGCGGTCTGCGGATCGAACTGGGTGAGGTCGAGGCGGCGCTGCTGGCGCACGAATCGGTGGCACAGGCCGCGGTGGTGCTGTACCGGCACAGCACGGGCGACCACCTGATCGGCTACGTCGTGGCGGCCGGCGGATGCGAACTCGATTCCGGCGTGATTCTCGGCGACGCCGCGCGGCGACTGCCGGAATACATGGTGCCGTCCTTGCTCGTCGCCATGGACCGCATGCCGGTCAACGCCAACGGCAAACTGGATCGCAAGGCGCTGCCGAAACCCGAATTCGGCGACACCGCAGGCGAATTCCGCGAACCCGCGACCCCGGGCGAGCGGGCGGTGGCGGAGATCTTCGCCGAACTGCTCGGCATCGACGCAGTGGGCGCCGACGACGACTTCTTCGCCCGCGGCGGCAATTCGCTGCTGGCCACCCGCGCGATCGCGCGCGTCTCGGCCGCTCTCGACATCGCGGTCGACGTGCGGGACTTCTTCGACCGTCCCACCCCGGCCGGGCTCGCCGCCCTGGCCACCACCGCGCGCATGCGGCCGCCGCTGGTCGCCGGCCCGCGCCCGGATACCGTCCCGCTCTCGGCGGCGCAGCGCCGGATGTGGTTCCTCAACCGCCTGGCCAACAGTGACGCCACCGGCAACGCCGCGGCCGCGGTGGACAACATTCCGGTCGCGCTGCGCCTGCGGGGCCGGCTCGACACCGCGGCATTGCGTGCGGCCGTCGCCGACGTGACCGCGCGTCACGAGGTGCTGCGCACGGTGTATCCCCAGACCGCCGCGGGGGCCGTGCAGGTCGTGCGGCCCGTCGCCGAGCCACAGCTGGCGCCGGTCGAGGTCGCCGAGGCCGATCTGGTCGCGGCGGTGCGAGAGGTCGCCGCCACCGGCTTCGACGTCGCCGCCGAGATTCCGGTGCGGGTGCGGTTGCTGCGTACGGGTGCCGACGATCACACCCTGGCGCTGGTGGTCCACCACATCGCCGCCGACGGCGTGTCGATGGGACCGCTGCTGCGCGACCTGATCCAGGCCTACACCGCGCGCAGCCGCGGCACCGCCCGGCAATGGTCGCCGCTGCCGCTGCAGTACGCCGACTACACGCTGTGGCAGCAGCGAGTACTCGGCGACGACACCGATCCGGACTCCGAGGCGGCCCGCCAGCTCACGTTCTGGCAGCACGAATTGGCCGAGCTCCCGGCGCAATTGGATCTGCCCGCCGATCGGCCGCGCCCGGCCGCGGCCTCGTATCGGGGCGCGACCGTCGAATTCGCCATCGACGCCGGTCTGCGTGCCGCCATCGACGAACTGGCCGAACAACTGCGGGCCACGCCGTTCATGGTGCTGCACGCGGCCCTGTCGCTGCTGCTCGCCCGGTTGTCCGGGACGAGCGATATCGCGATCGGCACCCCCGTCGCGGGCCGGGGCGAGCGCGCACTCGACGATCTGGTCGGCATGTTCGTCAACACGCTCGTCCTTCGGACCCGGGTGGCGGGCGACGCCGATTTCGCCGAACTGGTCCGCCGCACCCGCGCCGTCGATCTCGATGCCTTCGCCCATGCCGAGATTCCGTTCGAACGCCTGGTGGAGGTGTTGAATCCGGCGCGGTCGCAGGCGCGGCATCCGCTGTTCCAGGTCGGCCTGTTCATGCAGAACATCGGGGTCGGCACGCCGGAACTGCCGGGCCTCGAGACCGAGCTCGTGGATTTCGATCCCGGCTTCGCGAAATTCGACCTCCAGCTCACCGTTTCCACAGCGCCCGAGGGCGGATACCGCGCCGAATTCACCTATGCCACCGATCTTTTCGATGCGCCGACGGTCGAGGAATTCGCCGCCAAATTCCTGCGCCTGCTCGGCGGCGCCACGGCCGACCCGCACCTGCCGGTCGGCGATCTGGAACTGCTCGACGCCGGCGAACTCGACTATGTGACCTCCAGCTGGAATGCCAGCGGCCACAAGGTGGCCGACCACTTCCTGCACGAGGGGTTCGACCGGCAGTCGCGCCGCACGCCGAACAATCGCGCGCTCGTCTTCGAGGACGCCGAACTGACCTACGGCGAGATGTCGGACCGGGTGAACCGCCTCGCCCGCAAGCTGATCGAATCCGGCGTCGGGCCGGAGACGCTGGTCGTGCTGGCCATGCCGAGGTCGATCGAACTGGTGCTCGGCATGTACGCGGTGCTGCACGCGGGCGGCGCCTACGTTCCGGTGGACCCGTCCCATCCGATCGAACGCATCGGCCACATCCTCGCCACCGCGCGGCCGCATACGGTGCTGACCACGCGGGCCGCCGGCTTCGAACTGCCGCCGACGGCCTCCGATACGGCGGTGGTTCACCTCGACGAACTGGACCTCTCCGAGTACTCCGCCGCCAAGATCGGCGATCGGGAGCGCCGCGGCACGCTGCATCCGGACCACCCGGCCTATGTGCTGTTCACCTCCGGCTCGACCGGGCGGCCCAAGGGAGTCGCGGTCAGCCATCGCGCCATCGCCAACCAGCTCGAATGGATGCACGCCGAGTACGGGGTGCGGGCCGGCGACATCTACCTGCAGAAGACCGCGACCACCTTCGACGTGTCGCTGTGGGGCTATTTCCTTCCGCTGCGGGCCGGCGCCGCCCTGATCCTGGCCACCCCCGACGGCCACCGCGACGCCCGCTATCTCGCCGAAACCATTGCCGCGCAGCGGGTTACGCTGACCGACTTCGTGCCGTCGATGCTCACCGTCTTCCTCAACCATGCCGAGGCGCGGGAGCTGGCCACCCTGCGGGCCGCCTTCGTCGTCGGTGAGGCGCTGCCCGCCGAAACCGCGGCGCTGTTCGCCGAGAAGTGCGACGGCGCCCTGCACAATCTGTACGGCCCGACCGAGGCGGCGGTGTCGATCACCTGCCACGAGGTCACCCCGGACGACGTACGCAGCGTGCCGATCGGCGAGCCGGAATGGAATTCGCAGGTCTTCGTGCTGGACGCCCGGCTGCATCCGGTGCCGATCGGCGTGCCGGGCGAGTTGTACCTGGCCGGCACCCAGCTCGCGCGCGGCTACTGCGGACGCGCCGACCTGACCGCGGACCGGTTCGTCGCCAATCCCTTCGCTGTGTCCAAAAGGGGCGCTCCCGAGGGCCCTGCGGGGTCACGCTCCGCTACCGCCTCCGGGCCCGCCGGTCGTGCCCCGGGCGGCGAACGGATGTATCGCACCGGTGATCTGGTGCGCTGGACCCCCGAGGGCGAGCTCGACTACCTGGGCCGCATCGACTTCCAGGTGAAGTTCCGCGGCCAGCGCATCGAACTGCCGGAGATCGAAACCGCCCTGCTGGCCGCACCGGGTGTCGGCCAGGCCGCGGTGCGCCTGATCACCGGCGAGAGCGGCGACTACCTCGCCGGATACGTGATCCGCACGCCGGGTGCCGAACTCGATGTGCAGGCCGTGCGGGACGGTCTCGGCGCGGTGCTGCCCGCCTACATGATTCCCACCGCCGTCGTCGAACTGACCGAATTCCCGCTCAACAGCAGCGGCAAATTGGACCGCGCGGCGTTACCGCTACCGGTGCTGGCGGCCGCCGAATTCCACGCCCCGCGCACCCCCCTCGAGGAGCGGGTGGCCGCGGTGTTCGCCGACGTGCTCGGGCTGGAGCGGGTCGGCCGCGACGACGACTTCTTCGCCCTCGGCGGTAGTTCGCTCGACGCCACCCAGGTCAGTGCCCGCGTCGGCCGGATCGTGGATGCCCGGGTACCGGTGCGCACCCTGTTCGAGGCCTCGACCGTCGCCGCGTTCGCGGCCGCCGTCGGCGGTGACGTGGCCGAGCGGGCCCGGCCCGCGCTGGTGAAACAGCAACGGCCGCAGCGCATTCCGCTTTCGCCGGCGCAGCAGCGGATGTGGTTCCTCAACCGGTTCGATCCCGAGTCCGGTGTCCACAACATTCCGGTCGCGGTCCGGCTGACCGGCGCCCTGGATGTCGCGGCGCTGGCCGCCGCCGTCGCGGATGTGCTGGAACGCCACGAGACCCTGCGCACGCGCTATCCCGAACACGAGGACGGCCCCGCCCAGGAGGTGCTGCCCGCCGCCGATGTGCGCGTGGACCTGACACCGGTCGATGTGCCGGCGGCGGAGATCGCGGGCCGCATCGCCGCGCTCACCGCGCGGGGATTCGACGTCACCGCCGAACCGCCACTGCGCATCGCGTTGCTGCGCAGCCGCGCCGACGACGGCAGCGACATCGGCGCCGCCGGCCCGGACGGCGCGGAGCCCGAGCACATCCTCGTCTTCGTGGCCCACCACATCGCGGCCGACGGCTGGTCGATCGCCCCGCTGACCCGCGACCTCATGACCGCCTACGGCCACCGCGTGGCCGGGACCGCACCGCAGTGGGAACCGCTGCCCGTGCAGTACGCGGATTTCAGCATCTGGCAGCACGCGGTGCTGGGTTCGGAATCGGATCCCGACAGTGTCCTGGCCGCCCAGGCGGCCTACTGGCGGGCGACGCTCGCCGGGCTGGCCGACGAGCTGAATCTGCCCACCGACCGGCCGCGCCCGATGCGCCCCTCCTACGCCGGTGGCCGGGTGCGATTCGATATCGGCGGCGACATCCGCGACGGCCTGCGCGAACTCGCCCAGCGGCGGCAGGCCACCACCTTCATGGCCGTGCACACCGCGCTGGCGATCTTCCTGGCCCGCATGGCCGGTACCGACGACGTGGCGATCGGGTCGCCGATCGCCGGGCGCGGCGAGCGCGAACTCGACGATCTGATCGGCATGTTCGTCAACACCGTCGTGTTGCGGACCCCGGTGCCCGGCGGCGCGAGCTTCACCGAACTGCTCGACCGCACCCGCGAGGCCGACCTGCGTGCCTTCGCACACGCCGACCTGCCGTTCGAGCGACTGGTGGAACTGCTCGATCCGGAACGGTCCACCGCGCGGCATCCGTTGTTCCAGGTGGCGCTGGCCTTCGAGAATCTGCCCACCGGTGAGCTGGAGCTGCCGGGGCTGCGGGTCGGCACGGTCGAGCCGGACGCCGGAACCGCGAAATTCGATCTGGCCCTGAACATCCGGGAGACGGCCGACGGGATGGCCGCGGAATTCGCCTATGCCCGCGACCTTTTCGACCACGCCACGATCGAGGGCTTCGCGAGCCGCTTCCTCGGTCTGCTGCGGCAGCTGGTCGCCGATCCGGAGGCCGCGGTCGGTGATACGTCGCTGCTCAGTGCCGACGAATACGTCCGGTTGACCCGGGTGCGGCCCGACGAGGTGATGGCGACCGCGCTGCTGCCGGAACTGCTCACCGCTGGGCTGAGTCTGGGGCGCGACCGGATCGCGGTGCGTTACGAGGGCCGTTCGATCACCTACGGCGACCTCGACGACTACTCCTCCCGGCTGGCCCGCCGGTTGATCGCAGCGGGCGTCGGCCCGGAACAGCTGGTGGCCGTGGCGCTTCCGCGGTCCTTCGAGATGGTCGCCGCGGCCGTGGCGGTGGCCAAGGCCGGCGGCGCACACGTGCCGGTCGACCCCACCTATCCCGCGGAGCGGGTGCGCTACATGGTCACCGACTCGGCGGCGCGGGTCGGCATCACGGTCGCCGCGTACGCCGACGCACTGCCCGAGGGCGTGCGCTGGCTGGTCCTCGACGCACCGGCGACGGAGGCCGAGCTCGCCGCCCTGCCCGCCGGGCCGATCGGCGACGCCGAACGGATCGCCACGCTGCGGATGTCCCATCCGGCGTATGTGATCTACACGTCGGGCTCGACGGGTATGCCCAAGGGCGTCACCGTGACGCACGCCGGCCTGGGCGGGCTGGCCCAGTACGCGATCGAGCGGTACGGGTTGCGGCCCGAACATCGCATGCTGCACATCTGCTCGCCGAGCTTCGACCCCTCGGTCCTGGAATGGATCTGCGCCTTCGCCACCGGCGCGACGCTGGTGATCGTGCCGGCGCGCGTCATCGGCGGCCCCGAGCTGGGCGCGTTGCTGCGCACGGAGGTGGTGACGCACGCGATCATCACGCCCGCCGTGCTGGGCACCCTGGATGCCGCGGAACAGCCGCAGCTGCAGGTACTTTCGGTCGGCGGCGATGTCACCACCGACGAACTGCTGGCGACCTGGGAGCCCGGCCGCCGCTATTTCAACGGCTACGGTCCGACCGAAACCACCATCATCTCCTCCTACGCGCGCCTGACCGCCGGTCGGCCGGTCACCATCGGAACTCCGGTGCACGGCATGTCGGCGCTCGTGCTGGACCGGCGGCTGCGGCCCGTGGCGCCCGGAGTGGCCGGTGAGTTGTACCTGGCGGGTGGTGGCCTGGCGCGGGGATACCGCAACCGATCGGGAGGCACCGCCGAGCGGTTCGTGCCCAACCCCTGGGGTGCGCCGGGCAGCCGGATGTATCGCACCGGCGACGTCGTGCGCTGGCGGGCGATCGCGCCGACCGTGCGGCAGGCACAGCCGGAATGGGAGCTGGAGTACGTCGGGCGCTCGGATTTCCAGGTGAAGATCCGCGGCTTCCGGGTCGAACTCGGCGAGATCGACGCGGTGCTCGGCGCCCACCCCGACGTCGATTACGCGACCACCCTGGGCCGCGACCACGACACCCGCGGCACCATGCTGGTGTCCTACGTCCTGCCGAAGCCGGGACGCGCGATCGACCCCGCCGGCCTCACCGATTTCGCGGCTCGCCGGTTGCCCTCGCATATGGTGCCGGCCGCACTGGTCGTCCTGGACAAGATTCCGCTGACCCCGGTGGGCAAGGTGGACCGCAAGGCGCTGCCCGAACCGGTGCTGGCGCCGGCGCGGTTCCGGGCGCCGGTCGGCGCCGCCGAGGTGCTGGTCGCGAACACCTTCGCCGCCCTGCTCGGCGTCGAACAGGTGGGTGCGGACGACGACTTCTTCGCCCTGGGCGGCAACTCGCTCGTCGCCACGCAGCTCGCCGCACGCCTGAACAAGGCGACCGGGGACACGGTGCCGGTGCGCGCGGTCTTCGACGCGCCGACCGTACGGGCGCTGGCGGCACGGATCACACTGTCGGACAACGGTTCCCGTGACACCGGGCCGAGTGCCGTGGTCCCGCGCCCGGAGATCGTGCCGCTGTCGATCGCTCAGCAGCGCATGTGGATGCTCAACCGCCTGGACACCGGCGGCGGCAGCTACAACATCGCGTTCGCGCTGCGGCTGACCGGCAATCTGCACATCGCCGCCCTGCGCGCCGCGATCGCCGATGTGATCGAGCGGCACGAAACCCTGCGTACCCGCTACCCCGAGCGGGACGGGGCGGCGACCCAATGCGTTCTACCCGCCGCCGTCCCGGATCTCGCGGTCACCGATATCGATGCCACCGAGGTCGCCGCCATGGCGGAAACCCTGGCGCACAGTCGTTTCGACGTGGCGGACGAGGTGCCCGTGCGGATCCGGCTGTTGCGGGTGCGCCGCGCCCCCGACGCCGATCGCGCCGCACAGACCCACGTGTTGCTGTTCGTCGTCCACCACATCGCGGCCGACGGCTGGTCCTTCGCCCCGCTGACCAGAGACCTCGCCGTCGCCTACCAGGCCCGCACCGCGGGCGCTGCGCCGCAGTGGTCGCCGCTGCCGATCCAGTACGCCGATTACGCGCTGTGGCAGCAGCGCACGTTCGGGTCGATCGCCGATCCGGACTCGGAATCGGCTCGGCAGCTGGAATTCTGGCGTACGCAACTGTCCGGGGCGCCGGAGCTGTCGGCGCTGCCGACCGACCGTCCGCGCCCCGCGATCGCCTCCCAGCGGGGCGGTGCCCGCACCGCGCGGCTGAGTCCCGCCCTGCACCAGCGCATTCACGATCTCGCGGCCGCGCATCGGGTGACACCGTTCATGGTGCTGCACGCCGCGCTGTCGGTGCTGCTGTCCCGATTCGGAGGCAGCGACGACATCGTGATCGGCGCCCCGGTCGCCGGGCGCGGTGATCAGGCGCTCGACGATCTGGTCGGCATGTTCGTCAACACCCTGGTGCTGCGGACGCCGGTGCACGGCGGGGACAGTCTCGCCGAACATCTCGACCACGTGCGGGCCGTCGACCTCGCGGCGTTCGACCATGCCGCGGTGCCGTTCGAACAGCTCGTCGACGTCCTGAATCCGGCTCGCTCCCGGGCACATTCGCCGCTGTACCAGGTGTCGTTGACGCTGCAGAACCAGACCCGCGCGCAGTTGCGGCTCGACGGGCTGGAGATCGCCGCGGTCGAACCCGCGGCGGCGCCGATCCAGGTCGACCAGCACTGGACCGCGAACGAGACCTACGCGCCGGACGGTACGGCCGCGGGTATCGACCTGCACGTGCACTATGCCGCCGACCTGTTCGATCCGGAGACCGTCGCGGCGCTGCTGGACGGGTTCGAGCGGATCGTGGCGGCGATGGCGGCCGACGGGACCACCCGGGTCGCCGACGTCGAGCTGATGTCGCCGGCCGAACGCGAGCGGCTGATCGGCGGGCACAATGCCACCGCCTACCCGGTCGGCCCCCGTACCCTGCCCGAACTTCTCGCCGCCCGGCCGCAGCGCCCGGCCGCGCAGGCGGTGACCTTCGAGGGCACCAGTCTGTCCTATCGCGAATTCGACCGGCGGGTGCACCGGCTCGCGCGCTATCTGATCGCCCGCGGCGTGGGACCGGATACCGCTGTGGCCGTGCGCATTCCGCGCTCGCTGGAGTTGGTCGTCGCCATCCACGCGATCGTCACCGCCGGGGCGGCCTACGTACCGCTGGACCCCGACCACCCCGCCGATCGGGTGCGCCACGTCCTCGACACCGCGCGACCCGCGTGTGTGCTGACCACCACCGACGCACCCGAATTACCGGCCGGTGTGGACGCGGTGCGGCTGGACCGGCTGGATTTGTCCGGCTGTGCCGACGACGCGGTGACCGATGCCGACCGGGTGTCGCCACTGCGGCCGGAGCATATGGCGTATGTGATTTTCACGTCGGGGTCGACGGGTCGTCCCAAGGGTGTGGCGGTGAGTCACGGGGCGATCGTGAATCGTCTGGCGTGGATGCAGGCCGAGTACGGGTTGAGCTCCGACGATGTGGTGTTGCAGAAGACTCCGGCGACGTTCGATGTGTCGGTGTGGGAGTTCTTCTGGCCGTTGCAGGTGGGTGCGCGGCTGGTGGTGGCGCGCCCCGACGGGCACCGCGATCCGGCGTATCTCGCGCGGTCGATGGACGAGGAGGCCGTGACCACGGCGCACTTCGTCCCCTCGATGCTGGCCGTATTCGTCAGCTCGGTGGCGGCGGCCCCGGCGTCGTTGCGTCGCGTGTTCACCTCGGGTGAGGCGTTGCCCGCGGATACGGCCGCGCGCTGGCGTGAGCTCGGTGGTGCGCCG
>NZ_LZML01000173.1:0-1997 GCF_001665695.1 Nocardia sp. 852002-51101_SCH5132738
AAGACGGCCTCCGGAACATCGGCCAAGGCGCAGCAGGCCATCCAGACCGCGCTCAGCAAACTGGGCGCGCCCTACGTCTGGGGGGCCGAGGGGCCCAATCAGTTCGACTGCTCCGGGCTCACGCAGTACGCGGCGAAGTCGGCCGGGGTCAACATTCCACGAACGGCGGACCAGCAGTACCAGCAACTCCCGAAGGTGGCGCCGGATCAGATCAGACCCGGCGACCTCATCTTCCCCCAAGCGGAATTCAACAACGGCAACCCAGGGCACGTCATGATGTACATCGGTAATGGTCAGGTGGTGGAGGCACCGAATTCCAAATCTGTTGTGCGAGTGCAACCGCTTCCCAAGAGCTTCCACGCCAGCCGCTGGACCTGACCGGTTCCTCAATATCCGACGTACGAGCCGCCGCCGTGCAGATTGGCGACGCCGGGCACATTGCTCACCGAACCATAGCGGTCGATGGAATAACGCACGCCCGCGATGATGTTGTCGACCGGATTCCAGATATCACGATGTCCGGGCAGCGCGTAGGCGTTGAAGGTCGAATCGATCGTCTGCATCAGGCCTTTCGAGGGATGTCCGGCCACGGCATTGCTGTCCCAGAGATTGATGGCATGCGGATTCCCGGAGGACTCGTGCGCGATGATGGTCGCGATGGCTCCGGGGTCGATCCGGCTGACGTCGTAGCCGTTCTGAGCGAGAATTTGCAAGGCCTGATTGATCCACAGGCCCGTCTCGCCGGCCGGCATCGAAGACGGAGGTCCGGACGATCCCGATCCGCCCGTGCGGTAGACCGTCCTGGTCGGATGTGAGTCCTGGACGTACTTCGCGGCCAGCGCCTCGATCCGCTGGGAGTCCAGGACTGCCGCCATCCGGCTCTGGTCCACGGTATTTCCGGCCCGCGCCAGTGCGTCGCCGAGCGTGACCATCACCTGTCGCCGGCCGGCGGCGGTATTGCTCACCGGCCCGAGCGCGGTGAGCGCGGCGTCCACCTCGGCGATGATCGCCGACATGGTGGCCCGGCCACGCGCGCTGGTATCGACGGTGTCGCCGAGGACCCGCGACAGTTCGGCGTTGAGATCGCCGATCGCGCTGTCACGTTCGGCGCGAGCGGTATTGCTCGCTGCGTAACCGGAGCCGAGGCCGCCGTCCCAGGCGATCGGTCCGGTGGGAGCGCCGTTGCCGGTCATCGGTGGTGCGTAGGGTTGTCCGGTGTCGGCGGTCGGCGTACCGGAACCGAAGCCGGCCGCCATGGTGGTCAGGCTGGTGAGGGCCGCGATGGCCATGGGTGTCGAGGCGCTGTGGGCGGCAAGGATATCCGAGTGGACGGCGGGCGCGGCGGCGGCGGGTGCGGAGCGAGCTTGCGCGATAGCTGCTGCAGCCGAATCGTTCGTCGCCGCAGCCGATTTCGCTACCGACGGCACGGCGGGCCCCGGCGCCGGGACCGCGCTCGGGCGCTGGTTTCGTCGTTCGCGCCGATCGGCCGGTGCGGTCGTCGCCACACCGGGCCGGGTCAGCGTCCACTCGTCGGCGGGATTGTCCGAACCGGACCGCAGCTCAGCGGATTTCGATCTCCGAGGTTCGGGTGAACGGGGCTGGGTCGGTTCCATCAGTACGCCACGTAGGCCTGGCCGTTGCGTACCGCCTCGACGCCCGGCACATTGCTGACGGATCCGTAGACGTCGATCGCGTAGCGGACACCGGCAACGATATTGTCCACGGGGTCGGAGATATTCTTGTGGCCCGGTGCCGCATATTTGTCGAAATTCGGCTGGATTATCTGCATCAGCCCCGTGGAGGGGGTCCCGTTCTTAGCGTTTATGTCGTCATTGTTGACGGCTCCGGGGTTACCGCTGCTCTCGTAGTGGATGATGATCGCTATCGCTTCGGGATCTATCTTGCCGGTGTCGTATCCCATTCCCTGCAGCACCTGCAGCGCCTGTTGAATCCATTGGCCCACAGTGCCTCCCACGGTCTTGGCGCCCGAGCCGCTC
>NZ_LZML01000174.1:0-2149 GCF_001665695.1 Nocardia sp. 852002-51101_SCH5132738
TCGCGGTGCTGGACACGGTGGATGACCTCGAACCGGCGCATGTGGTGCGCTTCGGCGAGCAGATCGACCCGAAACACATCCGGGGTGTTCTCGGTGGCACGGAGGAGGCGGCGCGGCATGTCGGCTACCTGACCAAGTACCTCACCAAGTCGATCGGTGAGGTGATCGAGCCGCAGACCGATCGTGCTGCACGCCATTACGACCGGCTTCACGCGGAGCTGCAGAAGGTGCCGTGCTCGCCTCAGTGCGGTATCTGGCTGCGCTACGGCATCGTTCCCAAGGGCGCCAGCGACAAGACCCAGCCCGGCCGCTGCAAGGGCAAAGCCCATCGCCGAGACACCCTCGGCCTGCGCGGACGTCGGGTGCTGGTGTCGCGTCGCTGGACCGGCAAGACCCTCCCGGATCACAAGGCCGACCGTGCCGAGTTTGTTCGGCAAATCCTCGCCGCAGTCGGTATCCAGCGCCCGGACCCCTCCCGGCTGATCGTGAAACCGGTCGAACCGGGAGACAAGAACGTGCCACCGCGAGAGCACCTGATCATGGCGCGCATTGCACAAAAGATCAGATGGCGCGCCCAATACGAAACCGCTCGCCTGGCAGCCAGTCCACCAGGCGAACAACAACATTCGGCAATCCAGATCGCAGCATAGGAAGGGGACCGGTGATGGAGGTCAACGGGAGATATGTGGACGTCGAGGGAGCTGCGCTCTACCTCGGCACGGGGGTTCGATTCGTTCGTCGTCTCGTCGCAGAGCGTCGGGTGGTCTTCTACAAGATCGGTGGACACGTGCGGTTCAAGCTCTCCGATCTCGAAGAGTTCGCTCAGGCCGGCCGAGTCGATCCGGTCTCGGTGCAGTGGCACGGCGGCAAGGCGGTGGCCTGATGGCTGGTCGTCGTCGTTTCGGCTTCGTCCGCAAGCTGCCGTCCGGGAAGTATCAAGCGTCGTTTATCGGCCCGAATGGCAAGCGGCAGAACGCACCTCAGACGTTTCGCACCAAGACGGACGCGGATCGTTGGTTGGTCGCGGTAGAGGCCGACATCAGCCGCGGTGCCTGGCTCGATGAGAAGTTGGGGCGGCAGCGGTTCGAGGATTACGCCAACGCATACCTGCGGGACAACCCCGACGTGGGCCGACGCTGGGCGGAAACGTGCCGGCGGAATATGCGGCTCCACATGGTCGATCTGCTGGACCGGCCATTGGTTGCGATCACTCCGCCTGTGGTCCGGGAGTGGTACGCCAAGGCATTGGCGGGCAAGGGCGGCAAAACGTCCATCGCGCAGTCCTATCGGTTCCTGCGAACCGTGATGAACCAGGCCAAGCGGGACAACGCCATTTCGGCAAATCCGTGCACGATCAAGGGCGCGGGTTCGGATCGTGCCAAAGAACGAACCATCGCAACGACGGCGGAGGTCGCCGAACTGGTGGACAAGATCACCCCGCGATACCGGGCGGCGGTGCTTCTGGCTGCCTGGTGCGGTCTGCGCCGAGGGGAAGTGATCGGACTGGCCCGGATCGATCTCGATCTTTCGGCAAATCAGGTGTGGGTACGGCGAACCCGCGAAGAACTGCTGGAGACGGGGCAGGCGTTCGACAAGGACCCCAAAACCGATGCCGGCAAAAGGGCCGTCTCCATCCCTCCGCACCTGCGGCCGTACTTGGTCGACCACCTGAAGAACTGGGCGGGCGAAACGTGGCTGTTCGTCGGCCGAGACGGTGAGCGCATGCGGGGAAACGCGGTCTATCAGGCGTTCGTCCGTGCGCGCAATCGCGTTGGTGTGGATGTCAGCTTTCACGATCTGCGTCACACCGGACAGACCCTGGCTGCCAGCACCGGGGCGACCCTGGCCGATCTCAAGAAACGGCTGGGTCACGCCTCGACGGCGGCAGCGGTCCGGTACCTGCATGCTGTCGACGGCCGAGACAAGGAGGTTGCGGCCGAACTGAGCCGGTTGGCTGCCCGTGGAAACGCTATCGACCTGCCCCGGACCATCGTCGTGAAGCACTGACCTGAGTTGCACATGAATCGCACGCCGCTGGAAAACTTGTCTCTGACCTGCGGATATTCACCTGACTGAAAAGCGGAAGGTCGCCGGTTCGATCCCGGCCTTGGCCACCACATCCCCCTGACATATCACCTGGTCAGGGGGA